>NZ_JBQQXJ010000008.1:0-279673 GCF_052266595.1 Antarctobacter jejuensis
AAAACACCCGGATCCATTCCGAACCCGGCCGTTAAGTGCCGTCGCGCCAATGGTACTGCGTCTCAAGACGTGGGAGAGTAGGTCGCCGCCAAACCTAGTAAAAACCAACATATTCTCTCAATACGATCATATCTCCAAATCAAAAAGCGCTCCAAATGGGGCGCTTTTGGTATTTGTGGCCCAATATCCGGAAAACGATAGGCGCGACACCTCACCCCGGGACGCAAACCTCTTGGCGTCTGATTGTCCTGCAGCGGGTTTCGTGGACGGAAAATGCCGGGGTAAGCAGATAGAGTGAGACTTGTCTGAAGACGGAGTGACGCGCTGAACTGCGTTAAAAGAAGAGATACGCGCCCCCGACGATCTCATTCGAGACACCAAAGGCCGCGTTTCATAACCTTGCGTTTACTGCCCGCCGGCATCATATCAAACGTCGCCGTGAAACGTGCTTTTGCGACGGTCTGTCAGTAGGGCAGGCCCACGTAGTTTTCCGCCAACGAGGTCAACGCCGCCTCGGACGACAACAGGTACTCCAGATCGGTCTGCTGAAGGCGCTGATCATAGGCAATGTTGTCTGGGAAATTGTGCAACAATGAGGTCATCCACCAAGAGAAACGCTGCGCCTTCCAGACCCGCGCCAGCGCGTTTTGCGAGTAGGTCTCCAGCCCGCTGTCGTCGCCTTTCTGATAGTGATCGACCAGCGCATGATAGAGGTAGTAGATATCCGAACCGGCAGAGTTCAACCCGCGCGCTCCGGTCGGGGGCACGATATGCGCCGCATCACCCGCAAGGAACAGGTTGCCGTACCGCATCGGTTCGGCCACGAAACTGCGCAATGGCGCGATGCTCTTTTCGATCGACGGCCCGGTGATCAGCGCATCGGCTACGTCCGGCGGCAGACGCCGTTTCAGTTCCGTCCAAAAAGCCTCGTCCGACCAATCCTCGACCGTATCGGTCAGCGGCACCTGGATGTAATAGCGGCTCAGCACCTGCGAGCGCATCGAACACAGCGCAAAGCCGCGGTCGTGCTTTGCATAAATCAGTTCCGGCGAGACCGGTGCAGTGCGCGACAGCACCCCCAACCAGCCGAACGGATAGACCTTTTCATATTCCTTCAGCACCTCGCTGGGGATCGATTTGCGGCTGACGCCGTGAAACCCGTCGGCGCCGACGATGTAGTCACAATCGACCCGCTGGACCTCGTCGCCCTTGCGGTAGGTCAGATAGGGTGCATCGCTGTCGATATCGTGCGGTTGCACGTCTTCGGCGTTGTGGACCACATGGCCACCGGCCTTGTCGCGCGCTTCGTACAGATCGCGGGTAACTTCCGTCTGGCCATAGACCATCACAGAATTGCCGCCGGTGTGCCCGGACAGGTCAATCCTGCTCTTGATGCCGTCATGGGCGATGTAGAAACCGTCGTGGATTTCACCTTCGCGGTCCATCCGGTCGCCACATTGGGCCTCGCGCATCAACTCGGCAAAGCCGTGTTCCAGAACCCCGGCCCGGATCCGCCCCAGCACGTAGTCGCGGCTGTGCTTTTCCAGAACGACGGTGTCGATCCCCCTCAGATGCAGCAGTTGCGACAGCAGCAGGCCAGACGGGCCGCCGCCGATGATACCGACTTGAACTTTCATCGCGTTTCTCCTCCAGCAGGTTGGACGAAAATGACATTGGATGCGGGGCTGCTGAATGGACGCTTTGAACGAAAACTTGTACAAATCGAACATGAGTGCTGCGCGAAAACCACCGATAGAAACCTTCGCCCTGTTCGGGGAGCAGGGCGACCTGCCCGATATCGTGCACTGCGAAACCATCCAGGCGCGCTCGCAGATCAACAATTGGGAATTCCGCCCCCACGTCCATGCGCGTCTGCATCAGGTCCTCCTGCTGAAATCGGGCGGGGGGGAAGCGTTGCTGGAAACCGGTACGGAGCGGCTATCGGCGGGATCTCTGGTCAATATCCCAGCGGGATCCGTGCATGGTTTTCGCTTTCAGAGCGGGACAAACGGGTGGGTCGTGACGATGGCGTCCGAACTGCTGGATCAGGTGTTGCTGGCGGATGAAGGACTACGCCTGGAATTGGATCGTCCGGCCGTCCTTGTCAGCGCAGCGGGGGTGAGCGGGACCGTGCAGCGCATCTTCGCAGAGCATTCTGACCGCAGGCATGCACGCGCGCATTTCCTGCGCAGCCTCTCCGCCCTGCTATTAGGGGATGTTGCTCGTGCCTTGCGGGATCTGGACGAATCCCGCGTCTCGCGCGGCGACAGTGATCTGCGCGCGCGGTTTGAGGTCTTGCTGGAAGACAGCTTTGACCGCCACTTGCGGGTGGAGGACTATGCCCGCCAGTTGCACGTCACGCCGACGCATCTCAGCCGCGTCCTGCGCGGGATCACTGGGCGCAGTGCGTCGCAGATCATCAAGGCGCGGATCATGCGCGAAGCGCGCCGGAATCTCTTTTTCACCAACCTTGGCATTGCCGAAATCGCCTATCTGCTGGGCTACAATGATCCGGCCTATTTCAGCCGCGATTTTGCGCGGGCCACTGGCATGTCGCCCCGCGCCTTTCGAGAACGGGTGGAAAGCGCTTCTGCGGATGTCGAGGGCGGTGATGCAGGCAAATGATGCCCAAAAAGGCGATTCTACGCCTTTTGCATACAGGTTGTGCGATTTCCCGCACTTTGGACGATAACAGTTGTGCGGGATTCCGCACAGCTGCTTGAGCCGCGGCATTCCGTGCCAAGCATTTCAGGGATTAAGTCGCTGACATTAATGTCAGATTCGTGTTCTTCCGGTCGCGCGAATCAAGGTCTTGCCATGACCTCCGGCACAGCGTTTCGTATGTACATCGAACGCCCGGGAGGGGCAGTTCGGATAATGACCAGTATCTGGGAGGATACCGATGAAAACGTTTCTGATGACCGCCGCGGCGGCAGCCATTGCCGTGACCGGCGCAACCGGTGCTCAGGCTGCTTGTGACGAGGGCGAAATCGTCATCAAGTTCAGCCACGTGACCAACACCGACCGCCACCCCAAGGGCGTCGCGGCGACCCTGCTGGCAGAGCGCGTGAACGCCGAGATGGACGGCAAGGCCTGCATGGAGGTCTTCCCGAACTCGACCCTCTACAACGATGACCAGGTTCTTGAGGCGATGCTGCAGGGCGACGTTCAGCTGGCGGCGCCTTCGCTGTCCAAGTTCGAACAGTTTACCAAGCAATTCCGCATCTTCGACCTGCCTTTCATGTTCGCGAACATCGATGCGGTCGATACGTTCCAGAACTCTGACACCGGTCAGAAGATGAAGGAATCCATGACCCGCCGCGGCCTGCTGGGCCTTGCCTTCTGGCACAACGGCATGAAGCAGATGTCCGCCAACAAGCCGCTGAACCTGCCCGGCGACGCGGCCGGCCTGAAGTTCCGCGTGCAGCCCTCCGAAGTGCTGAAGGCGCAGATGGAAGCGATCGGCGTCAGCCCGCAGCCGATGGCCTTCTCTGAGGTTTACGGCGCGCTGCAGACCGGCGTTGTGGACGGTCAGGAAAACACCTGGTCCAACATCTACGGCCAGAAGTTCTTTGAGGTGCAGGACGGCATCACCGAAACCAACCACGGCATCATCGACTACCTTCTGGTGACTAACGTCGACTGGTGGGAAGGTCTGGACGCCGATGTGCGCGATCAGCTGGCCACTATCATTGAAGAGGTGACCACCACGCGGAACGCCGAATCCTTCAAGGTCAACCAAGAGGCCAAGAAGGCCGTGATCGACGCCGGTGGTGTTGTGCGCGAACTGACCGCCGAACAGCGTCAGGCATGGGTCGACGCGATGAAGCCGGTCTGGGAACAGTTCGTGGGTGACGTCGGTCAGGAAAACATCGACGCGGCACAGGCGATCAACGGCAGCATGTAATCTGCCGCCACGCCGGAAACTGAAAGGCCGCGAGGCCTTTGCGCCCGGCCCCTTTGGCAAGAGAGGGGCCGGGTTTTTTGTACCCCGCACAGGGGACGAGGAGGGGACATGTCATCTCATAATCCGCCGGACAGCCTGTTCGGCCGCTTCATCGACGAGCTTGAGGAGACGGTCATCGCGCTCCTGCTCGGGCTGATGACCATCATCACGTTCATCAACGTTGTCCTGCGCTACGGCGTGAACAGTTCGTTTGGCCGTTGGGTCGAGGGCCTGTTGAACGTCGATCTGCCCGGCGGCCTGAGCTGGGGACTGGAGTTGACCTCCTTCCTCTTTGCGTGGCTGGTGCTGTTCGGGATCAGCTATGCGGTCAAGAAAACCGCCAACCTTGGCGTGGACGCAGTGGTGAACATGGTTGCGCCGTCGACACGCAAGGTGCTGACCCTCATCGCGGCGGCGGTCTGCGTGGTCTATGCCTTTCTGCTGCTCAAGGGGGCGTGGGACTACTGGGCCAATTTCGCCAACCTGCCGCAGACGACCGGGCGCTGGTTCCCGACCGGGTTCGAAGAGATGACGCGCACCTCTTACCGTAGCTGGTACGAAGTGCTTGAGGTGCCGATGCCGGAATGGCTGCGCTTTATCGAGCCGTGGATGAACGAGGGCGAGACCTATGAAAAGATCCCGCGCTTCATTCCCTACTTCATTCTGCCGTTTGGCGCGGCCTTGCTGTTGTTCCGCTTTATCCAGGCCACGGTCCGGATCTGGAAGGGCAAGAACGAGAGCCTGATCGTCAGCCACGAAGCCGAAGATGCGGTCGACGAAGTCGCCCACCTGAACAAGGACTGATCCCATGGATGTCGTCATTCTCTTTGCCATGGTGATCGGGCTGATGTTGATCGGTGTTCCGATTGCCGTCTCGCTGGGCTTCTCTTCGATCGTCTTTCTGCTGGTCCTCTCGGATGCCTCTCTGTCGTCGATTGCGCAGACCTTCTTTCAGGCGATGGCCGGTCACTACACCCTGCTGGCCATTCCCTTCTTCATCCTTGCCTCGTCGTTCATGTCGACGGGCGGCGTGGCGCAGCGGATCATCCGTTTCTCCATCGCCTGCGTCGGGCACCTGCCGGGCGGTCTGGCCATTGCGGGTGTCTTTGCCTGCATGCTGTTCGCGGCGCTGTCCGGGTCGTCCCCGGCGACCGTGGTTGCCATCGGCTCTATCGTGATCGCCGGGATGCGGCAGGTCGGATACTCCAAGGACTTTGCCGCGGGCGTCATCGCCAACGCGGGCACCTTGGGCATTCTGATCCCGCCGTCCATCGTGATGGTGGTCTATGCCTCGGCCACGGATGTCTCGGTGGGTCGCATGTTCCTGGCCGGTGTCATTCCGGGCCTTCTGGCGGGCGGCATGCTGATGGTCACGATCCTTGGCATCGCCATCGTGCGCGACCTGCCCAAGGGTGAATGGAAAGGCTGGGGCGAAGTGGCCGAGTCCGGCGGGGATGCCGTCTGGGGCCTGTTGCTGATCGTCATCATCCTTGGCGGCATCTACGGCGGTATCTTTACCCCGACCGAAGCTGCGGCCGTGGCGGCGATCTACGCCTTTGTCATCGCCTGCTTTGTCTACCGGGACATGGGGCCGCTGGCGAACAAGGAGGGCGGGCCCAACATCCCGCTGGTCCGCAAGCCCATCGCCCTGCTGACGGCGTTCTTTCACAAGGACACCAAGGATACGCTGTTCGAGGCGGGCAAGCTGACCGTCACCTTGATGTTCATCATCGCCAACGCGCTGATCCTCAAGCACGTGCTGACCGAGGAGCAGATCCCGCAGCAGATCGCCACGGCGATGCTGGATGCGGGCTTTGGGCCGATCGCCTTTCTGATCATCGTCAACGTGATCCTGCTGATCGGCGGCCAGTTCATGGAGCCGTCGGGCCTGTTGGTGATCGTGGCGCCGCTGGTGTTTCCGATTGCCCTGCAACTGGGTATCGATCCGATCCATCTGGGCATCATCATGGTGGTGAACATGGAGATCGGGATGATTACGCCGCCGGTGGGTCTGAACCTCTTCGTGACCTCCGGCGTGGCGGGCATGCCGATGATGCGGGTCGTCCGCGCGGCGCTGCCCTTCCTGGCCGTGCTCTTCGTCTTCCTGATCATGGTCACCTACATTCCGTGGCTGTCCACCTCGGTTCCGAACAAGTTCATGGGGCCGCAGATCAGGTGCGAAGGGACGCTGCCGTCAGAGCCTCTGGAGCGGGCCTTTTGCGAGGCGCGGGCGACGACGGCCCCGGCCGTGGAAGCGGCGCCGGATCCGGCGGACTGAGACGGATAGAAACAGCGAAAAAGGGCCGGGATTTCCCGGCCCTTTTTTCATGTGTCCACGCGTGGACAGTTTAGGGGGAATGCCAGATCAAGGGGTTACAAGGACGGTTTTACCGATCCTTAACACTTGGCTCCGCGCGGCTTGCGTCCCAAGCGGGCTTGGCCGAAGACTGTCGCAGGCTTCGGCGCAGGGGGGAAGTTCATGACACGGACACTGCAGTTTTCGGCAAACCTGGGGTTTCTCTGGACAGGGCTGCCCCTGCCGCAGGCGATCCGCGCGGCCCATGCGGCGGGGTTCGACGCGGTGGAGTGTCACTGGCCCTACGAGGTGCCGGAGGCGGATGTGCGCGCCGCGCTGACGGACACCGGCCTGCCGATGCTGGGGCTGAACACCGTGCGCGGGGGCGATGGGCTGTTTGGTCTAGCGGCGTTGCCGGGGCAGGAGGAGGCGGCGCGGGCCAGCATCGATCAGGCGGTGGACTACGCGCAGAACATCGGGGCGCAGAACATTCACGTCATGGCCGGCGTTGCCGAAGGCGGCGCGGCGCAGGACAGTTTCCTGGCGAACCTTGCCTATGCGCGTGAGGTGACCCCGGCGGAGATCACGCTGCTGATCGAACCGCTGAATGCCTTTGACGTGCCGGGCTATTTTCTGCGCGACTGCGCGCAAGGGGCCGACCTGATCGAAGAGCTGGGCCTGAGCGGGGTGAAGCTGATGTTCGATTGCTACCATGTGGGACGTACCCACGGCGGCGGCGCGCAGGGCGTGCTGGACCGGCTGCGGGACGTGCTGCCCCATGTGGGACATATCCAGTTTGCCGCCGTGCCCGACCGGGGCGCGCCGGATCACGGCGAGGTGGCGTATCGCGAGGTCTTTGCCGGGATCGCCGATCTGGGCTGGGCCGCGCCGCTGGGCGCGGAGTACCGGCCAGAGGGCGCGACGGAGGAGTCACTGGGCTGGATGCGCTGGGTCTGAGTCAGCCCGCGCGCGCATCGCGCGCTTGCATGAACTCTTGGATAATCTCTTCGCGCGGGCGCCAGTTGTAGCGGTCATCTCCAGTGGTTTTACCCCAGAACAGCGGCCCGCCATGGCGCCACGGGTCCAGAATGACGCCTTCGTAGATCGTCTGGCCGCGCGGGGTGATGACGGCGCTGTGGTGAATTATGCGGAAGGGAGAGCGGGGCGAGATGGCCCGGCGCATGTCCAGCGTGCGAAACCCTTCTTGCGACAGGCGGCGGTGCAGATCCTCTGCCCAATGGTTGCACAACCCGCGCTGGCGTTCGCCGTTGTGCACCTTGACGTTGTGGATGATCGGCGAGTCGGTGACGCCGTATTCCGCTTTCAACTGCATGGAATAGCTGTAGGCGATGCGGGCGGCGCGCGCGGCCTCGGCCGGGTCCACGTTCGGCCCCAAACCTTCGATTTCCTTGGCCAACGCGGCGACGCGATCCGGCCCGCCCGGCGGCGGGGTTGCGGCGCATCCGCCAAGGGTCAAGACGGTCAGGGCCATCAGCAGAAGGGCAAGGCGCTTGGTCATCTGTTCTCCACCGGGTTGGGCATTTCGGCGGCAGGCATAGCGGCGCGGCGGGGCAGAGGCCAGAGGCAGGGACCGGCAAGGGCAGGCGGGGTGGGCCGATGGTGCGCGAATGCCATGTCAGGAGGCAGTTTGCGCGCGGCGGCCGACGGGCGCAGGGCTGTGTCCGCTTGGAGACCTGAAAACCGTCTTGCCGGTCTGCCCGGCGGTTGCGGTTCTAGGATCGCGCTGTGGCGATCCACCAAACGTTGCCGCATGGATCCTTTATGCCCGCCATTCGGTCGCCATGCGGCCGGTCATTAGGCTCCATCAGGGAGACGGCCCCCGATTTCAGTGCCCGTTCGTACACGCCATCTGTGTCATCAACGTAGAGATGCATCTGAGACGTATTGGCCGGGTAGTCGTTCGAGCTTTCATTCAGCATGATGATCGAGTTGCCTATGCGAAGGCGCGCGTGCTGGATGCGGTTGTCGCTATATCTGTTTTCCTTGATCACGCTTGCATCGAATACGTCGGTCAGAAATCCGATCAGCCGGTCTCCATCGGTGACCGTGAAATAGGGCGTAATCGACTGACGCCCCTTGGGTGTGCTGTCTGCCGTGTCCACCTGAAGTTACCTCTCAAGTGCTTTGTATGGTGGCGCCCATGCGTGCAGCGCCACGCATGGGGCCGGGGCGCGCGTGCTGGTCCGTCACTTGCCCCATTTCAGCGCGATCAGGTCCATGTCGCGCGCCAGGTGCAGCAGGCGGTCCTTGGTGCGGTCTGACATCGGGCGCAGCGGGTGGCGGACATGGTCCGATCCGATTACGCCGCCTTCCATCATCACGGTCTTGGCGGCGCGCAGGCCGCACTGGCGGTTTTCATGGTTGATGAGCGGCAGGCATTTCGTCCACTGGGCCAGTGCTGCGTCCTTGTCGCCCGCAAGGTAGTGGGTGACGATGGGGCGGATGTGTTCGCATTGCAGCCCCGAGGTCATGGTGGCGGTGGCGCCCGCGTCCAGATCGGCCAACAGGGTCACGGCCTCTTCGCCGTCCCAGGGGCCAAGGATGTGATCGCCCGCGGCCTCTATCAGCGCGGCCAGCTTGTCGGCGGCAAAGGGGCATTCGATCTTGAAATAGCTGACGTGTTCCAGTTCGCGCGCCATTTTCGCCAGCAGGGGCACCGAGAGGGTGACGCCGGACAGCGGCGCGTCCTGCACCATGACCGGGATGCCGACGGCGTTCACGGCGGCGAATTGTTCGTAGATGCCTGCCTCATCCCCGCGCAGGCCGGTGCCGTGATAGGGCGGCATCATCATCACCATCGACGCGCCCATTGCCTTGGCGGCCTTGGCGCGGTCGACCACGATGCCGGTGTAGAAATGGCTGATGGTGACGATCACCGGCACGCGGCCCGCGACGTGTTCGAGGCTGACTCGCATCAGGGTTTCGCGTTCCGCATCGGAGAGGACGAACTGTTCGGAATAGTTGGCAAGGATGCAGATCGCGTCGATGCCCTGATCGATCAGGCAGTCGAGCACGCGGCGCATGCCCTCTTCGTCGATGCGGCCATCGGCGTGGAACGGGGTGGGGGCAACGGGCAGGATGCCGGTCAGGGCGTCGGTCATGTCAGTCTTCCTTGAGGGCGATCATTCGATGAAGGGGGCGACCGTCACGCGGCGGCCAAGAGTAAAGGCATCGGCGACGTGGCGCATCGGCGAGAGATCCATGTCGATGCTGTTGGAGGCCAGCAGGCGGGCCATGTTGGCATAGAGGCGCGGGTATTCGCCCGCCAGTGCGGGGCCCTCGGTGTCGTGCGTTTCGGTGCCGTTGAGGATCAGGCGCGCGCCGCCGTCCAGCAGGGTCAGGGTGCCGTCGTCGGTTTCCGCCTCGATGGTCCAGATCTGTTCGCCCTCCTGCCGCCAGTCAAAGGCCATCTCGACCTCCGCGCCCTTGGGGTGGGCAAAGGAGAGGGTGGCGCCGATGGGGGCCTGGCAGTTTTCCGGCACGTCCAGTGTGGCGGATGTCAGGTGGATCGGGTCGGGCAGGATCTCGGTCACGATGGAGAGCGCGTTGATGCCGGGATCGAAGACGCCAAGGCCGCCCGGCTCCCAGATCCAGGCCTGACCGGGGTGCCAGCGGCGCACGTCCTCTTTCCACGTCACGGTGAGGCGGCGGAGGGGGCGATCGGCCAGCCATGCCTTGGCTTCGGCGACCTTGTCGGCCTCACGCGAATGCCATGTGGCGTAGAGCGACACACCCTTGGCGCGGGCCAGATCCTGTAGCGCGTGGCATTCCGACAGGGTGGCGCCGGGCGGTTTTTCCAGCATGACATGGCGGCCCGCCATCAGGGCGGCGCGGGCCATGTCATAGCGCGGCACAGGCGGCACGCAGAGCGAGACGACGGAGATGTCGGGATGCGCCTGCATCATCTCCTCCAGCGTGGTGTAGGCGGGCACGCCCTCGACGCTGCCGTGACGCGAGACGGTGGCGGCCAGTTCCCAGTCGGGAGAGGCGGTGATGGCGGGGACGTGCTGATCGACGGCGATCTTGCCGATGCCGACGAGGGCGATCTTGGTGCGCATCAGTGGGAATCCTTTGGGACGGCGGCGCCGCGGCAGCCCTTGAGAAAGTCGAAATCGGCCCCGGTGTCTGCGCCTTCGACGTGGTCAAAGAACAGGCGGGCATAGCCGCTGGCGGGCGGATCTTCGGGGCAGGTCCAGTCGGCCAGACGGGCGGCGATTTCGGCGTCCGACACATCCAGGTGAATGCGCCGTTCGGCCACGTCGATCTCGATCATGTCGCCGTCGCGGACGATGGCCAGCGGACCGCCGCGCGCGGCCTCGGGCGAGGTGTGCAGGACCACGGTGCCATAGGCGGTGCCGGACATGCGCGCGTCCGAGATGCGGACCATGTCGGTGATGCCCTTCTTCAGCACCTTGGGCGGCAGGCCCATGTTGCCGACCTCGGCCATGCCGGGATATCCCTTCGGTCCGCACATCTTGAGGACCATCACGCAGGTCTCATCAATGTCGAGCGCGTCGTCGTTGATCTTGGCCTTGTAGTCGTCGATGTCCTCAAAGACCACGGCGCGGCCCCGGTGTTTCATCAGGTGGGGTGAGGCGGCGGAGGGTTTCAAAACCGCACCATCGGGGGCGAGGTTGCCGCGCAGCACGGCGATGCCGCCCTGCGGGGTCAGCGCCTTTTCCACCGGCAGGATCACGTCCTCATTCCAGTTGGTGACGTCCTTGACCTCTTGCCAGACGGTCTGGCCGGAGACGGTCAGCGCATCCTTGTGCAGCTTGTCCGCCTCTCCCAGCCGTTTCATCACCACGGGCAGGCCGCCGGCGTAAAAGAACTCTTCCATCAGGTATTTGCCCGAAGGCATCAGGTTGACCACGGTGGGAATGTCACGGCCAAGCCTATCCCAGTCGTCCAGCGTCAGGTCGACGCCGACACGGCCCGCCATGGCCATCAGGTGCACCACCGCGTTGGTCGATCCGCCGATCGCGCCATTGGTGCGGATGGCATTTTCAAAGGCGGGTTTGGTCATGATGTCCGAGGGTTTCAGATCGTCCTTGACCATCTGCACGATGCGGCGGCCCGACAGTTGCGCCATGACGCGGCGGCGGGCGTCCACCGCCGGGATCGCCGCATTGCCGGACAGCGCCATACCCAACGCCTCTGCCATGCTGGCCATGGTGCTGGCGGTGCCCATGGTGTTGCAGGTGCCCGAGGACCGGCTCATGGCCTGTTCAGCCTCCAGGAAATCCTCCTGCGTCATCTTTCCGGCCTTGATGTCCTCTGACATCTGCCACAGCGCGGTGCCCGATCCCACGCGTTCGCCCCGGAACCAGCCGTTCAGCATCGGCCCGCCTGTCACGACGATAGAGGGCAGATCGGTCGAGGCCGCGCCCATCAGCAGGCTGGGCGTGGTCTTGTCACAGCCGACCAGCAGCACCGCGCCGTCGATGGGCTGGGCGCGCATGGTTTCCTCGACCGCCAGCGCGGCAAGGTTGCGGTACATCATCGCCGTGGGGCGGTAGGTGTTTTCCGAGGCGCTGAACACCGGCACCTCAAGCGGAAAGCCCCCGGCCTCCCAGACGCCGGCCTTTACCTTTTCGGCCAGTTCTCGCAGGTGGCCGTTGCAGGGCGTCAGGTCCGACCATGTGTTGAGGATGCCGATGACCGGGCGGCCATCGAACAGATCATGCGGGTAGCCCTGATTTTTCAGCCAGCCCCGGTGATAGATGTTGTCACGCGATGTGCCGCCGTACCACTCTTGCGAGCGCAGCTTGCGCGGCCATTCCGCCGGTTTGAATGTCATGGTTTCCCTCCCTCGGGCGGCACCGGGATTGCAACCGGAGTGCCGCCGTTTACTGCCTTTTAGACCTCAACGCGCCGGGCTGCGAGCAAAACCATCGGATTTCGCGCGCCGGTTTTGCCGGGGCGGGTGCAAAGGTTTACCGGCGCGCGTATTTGCGCGTAGCATCGCCCGATGCCGTTCCCGCCCCGGGCGTCATCCAATCAACCCGCCAAGGAGGCTGTCCGTCTTGCCCAAGTCCCTGACCAATCCGTTCCGTGGCCGTGGCATGACGCCCGGCGCGCTGCGTCCCGTGGATGACGTCTCGCGGGTGGCGGCGCTGTTGGCGCGCTGTCCGATGCACAGTGAGACGCCGCTTTATGACCGGGCGGAACTGGCCCGGGCCTGCGGTGTCGGGGCGCTGTATATCAAGGATGAAAGCGCGCGCATGGGGCTGGGCAGTTTCAAGGCGCTGGGCGCGAGTTTCGCCATCGCGCGCGATGCGGTCGAGGCGGATTCCGGTGCGCAGATGCCAAGGCTGGAGCGCACCTATGTGGCGGCCAGCGCGGGCAACCACGGGCTGTCGGTGGCGGCGGGTGCGCGGGTCTTTGGCGCGCGGGCGGTGATCTATCTGGCCGATACTGTGCCCGAGGCCTTTGCCGAACGGCTGCGCGCCAAGGGGGCGCAGGTGGTCCGCGCGGGCGCCACCTATGAGGAGAGCATGGCGGCGGCAGAGGCGGCGGCGCTGGATAACGGCTGGACCCTGCTGTCGGACAGTTCGTGGGAAGGCTACACCGATCTGCCGTCGGCGGTGATGGAGGGCTATCTGCAGATGGCGGCAGAGGCCGCGCGGCAGGTGCCGGACCAGCCCACGCATATCCTGTTGCAGGCCGGGGTCGGGGGGCTGGCGGCGGCGCTGGCGGCGTATTTCCGCAAGGTCTGGGGGGATGCGCCGCAGATCGTGGTGGTGGAGCCGGACTATGCGCCCGCGCTGCTGGAAAGCGTGCGGGCCGGGGAACTGGTGACGACCACGGGACCGGTCTCCGGGATGGGGCGGCTGGACTGCAAGACGCCGTCGATGATCGCGCTGACGGGGCTGTCGGCGGATGCGGATCTGTTTGTGACGATCACCGAGGATGAGGCAGAGGCAGGTGTGGCCGAACTGGCGGCGCATGGTCTGGCCACCACGCCATCTGGCGGGGCGGGACTGGCGGCGCTGATCGCGGGGCTGGAGGGCGTGGATCGCGGGGCGCGCGTGCTGGCGATCCTGAGCGAAGGCCCCGAAGATGGCTGAGACTATGGCTGAGACTGCGCTGCCCTTTGCGCCCGGGGAATACGCGCGGCGCTGCGCGGCCTTGCAGGGCGCGATGGCGGGGCAGGGGATGGATGCGCTGTTGCTGACCTCTGCGGCGGATGTGTTCTATGTCACCGGCTTTCTGACGCGGTTCTGGGAAAGCCCGGCGCGGCCGTGGTTCGTGATTGTCCCGGTTTCGGGTCGCCCGGTGGCGGTGATCCCGGAAATCGGCCAGCCGCTGATGGCGCGTTGCGGCACGGTGGACATCCGGACATGGCCCGCCCCGGTGCCGGGGGATGACGGGGTCAGCCTGCTGGTGGATACGCTGTGCGCGCTGGTGCCGGAGGCGGGGCGGATCGGCGTGCCGATGGGGCTGGAAACTTGCCTGCGGATGCCCCTGGGAGATTATGCGCAGGTGGTCGAGGCTGTGGCGCCGCGGGTCTTTGTCGACGGGACCGAGGCCGTGCAGCGGGTGCGCGAGATCAAGTCCGAGGATGAGATCGCGAAGATCCGGCAGATCTGCGGGATTGCCGGGCGGGCCTTTGACCGCGTGCCGGAGATGGTGGCCGAGCGTCCGGTTCTGGACACGGTGTTTCGCGGGTTTCAGGCGCTGTTGCTGGAGGCCGGGGCGGATTGGGTCAGCTATGTCGCGGGCGGGGCCGGGCCGGATGGCTATGGCGACGTGATATCCCCGGCGCGGGCGGAGCCCTTGGCGCGCGGCGATATCCTGATGCTGGACACGGGCGCGGTGAAGGACGGCTATTTCTGCGATTTCGACCGGAATTTCGCGGTGGGTGTGCCAAGCGACGCGGCGCGGCGGGCCCATGCGGCGCTGTTCGCCGCGACAGAGCGGGCGCTGTCCCAGTTGCGCCCCGGTATGCGGGCCTGCGACGTGCATCGCATCCTGACCGAGGGGCTGCGCGCCGAGGGGACGGAGCCGGGCGGCGGGCGGTTGGGCCATGGGCTGGGTGTGACGCTGACGGAATGGCCGTCGTTCACGGAACTGGACCGGACGCCGCTGCGCGAGGGCATGGTGCTGACGCTGGAACCCTCTGCGGTGGTCGCACCGGGGCGGATCATGGTGCATGAGGAAAATATCGTTCTGCGGGCAGGGGGGCCGGAATTGCTGTCGCCGCGTGCGTCATCTGACCTGCCGGTGATCGAGATATGAGCGGCTTTGCCTATGAGTTGACACCGCCGCGTGCGGGGGCCGGGGCGCTGGGCCTGATCGTCTTGCAGGTGGATGAAACCATCGAGGGCGATTTCCGGAGGCTGTTCCCCGAACCCGCGCTGGCGCTGCATGTGGCGCGGGTCAACTCTGGCGCCGACCTGACGCGAGAGACCATCGCCCGGATGGAGGTGGACCTGCCCGGCGCGGCGCGGCAACTGCCGCAGGCGCCGAATTATGCGGCCGTTGGCTATGCCTGCACCTCTGGCACGACCCTGATCGGCGCGGAGCGGGTGGCGGAACTGGTTTCTGGCGGCTGCACGGCGGGCCGGGTCTGCAATCCGCTGAGCGCGGCGCAGGCGGCCTGCGCGCATCTGGGGGTGCGGTCGCTGGCCGTGGTATCGCCCTATACGCTCGACATCGCCGAGCCGGTCTGCGCGGCCTTCGAGGCGGCGGGGATCGGGGTCGCCAAGGCGCTGCATTTCGGCGAGGAGGTCGAGGCGCGGGTGGCGCGGATCGCCCCGCAGAGCATCTATGGTGCGGCTACCGAGGCGGCGCGGGACAGCGGCGCCGAGGCGGTGTTCCTGTCCTGCACCAACCTGAAAACGCTGGAGGTGATCGGCCCGCTGGAGCGCGATCTGGCGATGCCGGTCTTTGGCAGCAACCTTGCGCTGGCCTGGGACATGGCGCGGGCGGCGGGCGTGACGTTGGCCGGGGCGGACCACTTCGCACTGGCGCGGGCGGCCGGCTAAGGCGTCACGGGGCTTGTCCGTTTTGGCGGATGCGGATATTCCTCCGGTATGACGGAAGACGCTGACGCAATCTTGGCCAAACTGCCGGCCCGCCTGAAAGAGGCCCGCCGTGCGCAGGGCCTGTCGCTGGATGCTGTGGCCAAGCTGTCGGGCGTGTCCCGCAGCATGGTCAGCCAGATCGAACGGGGCGAATCCTCTCCGACCATTGCAACGCTGTGGAACCTGACGCGCGCCTTGCAGGTGGATTTTGCGGGCCTGCTGGAAGAGGCCCCCGACCGGCAGATCGAATTGCTGCGCGCGGCGGATGTGCCGACGATCGAGAACCGCGGCGCGGGCTGCACCATCCGCATCCTGTCCCCGCCAGAGGAAGCCGGGCGGCACGAGGTCTATGAATTGCGGTTTGCAGCGGGCGGCGTGCTGGACAGCCTGCCGCATTCGCGCGGGGCGCGCGAACATCTCAGCGTGATCGAAGGCCAGGTCGAGGTGACAAGCGGCACCGCCGTCGAACATCTTGGCCCCGGAGACACGGCACGTTACGCGGCGGACGTGGCGCACCGGATTGCGGCGCAGGGCGTGGCGCGGGCCTTTCTGGTGGTGCAGGATGCCTGACGAAAAACGAGTGACGCAATAGCGGATATTTTTCCGACATACTGAATTTCCCCTATTTCGGATTCGCATCCGTTATGTTAGTCTTCCCCCTAACAAGGAGGCCAACATGACCACGCGATTCCTGAACCATGTCACCGAAACCCTTGCCCAGATCGAAGCCGAGGGCCTGATGAAGCGCGAGCGCCTCATCACCTCGCCGCAGGGCGGTGAGATCATGGTGGACGGGCGCGAGATGATCTGCCTTTGCGCCAACAATTACCTTGGGCTTGCGGACCACCCCGACCTGATCGCCACTGCGCAGGGGGCAATGGGGCCAAAGGGTTATGGCATGGCCTCTGTCCGGTTCATCTGCGGCACGCAGGATCTGCACCGCGAGCTGGAAACCCGGCTGGCGCGCTTTCTGGGCAAGGACGATTCCATCCTGTTTGCCGCCTGTTTCGACGCCAATGGCGGGCTGTTCGAGCCGCTGCTGGGGCCAGAGGATGCGGTTGTTTCGGACTCGCTGAACCATGCCTCGATCATCGACGGCATCCGGCTGTGCAAGGCCAAGCGCTATCGCTATGCCAATTCCGACATGGCGGATCTGGAAGGGCAGCTGAAGCAGGCGCGCGAAGATGGCGCGCGGTTTATCCTGATCGCCACCGATGGCGTCTTTTCGATGGATGGCTATCTGGCGAAACTGCCAGAGATTTCTGCGCTGGCGGAAAAATATGAGGCGATGGTCATGGTGGATGATTGCCACGCCACCGGTTTCATGGGGCCAAAGGGGCAGGGGACCCCGGCGCATTTCGGCGTCGACGTGGACATCCTGACCGGCACGCTGGGCAAGGCGCTGGGCGGGGCCATCGGCGGCTATATCGCCGGGCCGCAGCCGGTGATCGACCTGCTGCGCCAGCGCGCGCGGCCCTACCTGTTTTCCAACGCGCTGCCGCCTGCCGTGGTGGCAGCGGGGATCGAGGCGATCCGGCTGGTCGAAGAGGGCGACGACCTGCGCGCCCGCCTGTTCGAAAACGCCGCCTATTGGCGCAAGGGGCTGACCGATCTGGGGTTCGACCTGCTGCCGGGCGAGCATCCGATCATCCCGGTCATGCTGGGCGAGGCGAAACTGGCGCAGGACATGGCGGCGGGGCTGTTCGAAGAAGGCGTCTATGTCTCCGGCTTTTTCTTTCCGGTGGTGCCGCGTGGGCAGGCCCGCATCCGTACGCAGATGAGCGCGGCCCTGACGCGCGAGGATCTGGACAAGGCGCTGGCCGCGTTCGGCAAGGTTGGCCGCGCGCTGGGGGTGATCTGATGAACAACGGGATGAAAGCACTGGTCAAGGCAAAGCCGGAGGAAGGGCTGTGGATGCAGCATGTCCCGGTGCCCGAGATCGGGCCGGATGACGTGCTGATCAAGATCAGGGCCACCGGCATCTGCGGCACCGACATCCACATCTGGAACTGGGACGAATGGGCACAAAAGACGGTGCCGGTGCCCCTGGTCACAGGGCATGAGTTCGCCGGTGAGATCGTCGAAATCGGGCGCAACGTGGACGATCTGAAGATCGGCCAGCGGTGCAGCGGTGAGGGGCATCTGATCGGAAAACACTCGCGCCAGTCGCGCGCGGGCAAGTTCCATCTGGACCCGGAAACGCGCGGGATCGGGGTGAATGAGCAGGGGGCCTTTGCCCAATATCTGCGTCTGCCGGCCTTCAACGTGGTGCCCCTGCCGGATGAGATCCCGGACGAGATCGGCGCCATCCTCGATCCGCTGGGCAATGCGGTGCACACGGCGCTGAGTTTCGATCTGGTGGGAGAGGACGTGCTGATCACCGGCGCGGGGCCGATCGGCATCATGGCGGCGGCGGTGGCGCGTCATGTGGGGGCGCGGCACGTGGTGATCACGGATGTGAACCCCGACCGGCTGGCGCTGGCCGCGCAGGTGACGGATGTGATCCCGGTCAACGTCGCGACCGAGGATCTGAAAGACGTCGAGGCGCGGCTGAAGATGAAAGAGGGCTTTGACGTGGGCCTTGAGATGTCGGGCAATCAGGCGGCGCTGGACCAGATGGTCGAGACCCTGGTGATGGGCGGGCGGATTGCCCTGCTGGGCATCCCGCCGGGCAAATCGCCGGTCGACTGGTCGCGGATCGTGTTCAAGGCGATCACCATCAAGGGCGTCTACGGGCGCGAGATTTTCGAGACCTGGTACAAGATGATCGCCATGCTGGAAAACGGTCTGGACGTGAGCCGGGTGATCACTCATCGCTTTCCGGTGGACCGGTTCGAAGAAGGCTTTGCCGCGATGAAATCCGGCAAATCCGGCAAGGTGGTGCTGGACTGGTAAGCCGCGTTTCTGCAGCGGAAATGGCCGCCCCGGGGGGCGGCCATTTTGCGTTGGACTGTGCGTGGTCAGGGCCGCAGGCTGTTGTGGCGCAAGACGGTCACCAGAAAGATCAGCATGGACAGGATCGACAGGACCGATCCGCCTTTGGCCAACCCCTCAGACCCGCCGCTCTGTGCCATGGCGATGCCCGGCACCATCAGCGCCAGCCCCAACAGGGCCACAGCGAAATGGATCTGCGCCAGCCGTCCGGCCGCCGCCGGGACGAGGTGGTAGTAAACCCCGAACAGGCCCATCGTGACCCAGCCGACGAGGTTCAGATGCGCATGGGCGGGGGCAAGGCTGTGATCGCCGGTGGCCGCCATGACGATGCCCCAGGACATGCCGATCATGACCGCAAGCGCGGCTGCGCCAAAGAACCAGGATGCGACGCCCTTCATGCCCGCGCTCCTTCGGTTGCGGGCGCCGCCATCGGCGGGCCGGTAAAGCTGAGGTGGTAGTCCTTGCCGATTTCCGAAATGCGCGGCAGATCCTCGGAGATGCGCAGGTTTTCGGCGGCGACATCGGAAAAGAAGTGTTCGAACCCGCCGGGTGTCAGGATGGTCAGCATCCGCGCGGGCCGTTCGCCGACGATGAGAAAGGCGTGTTCGGTGCCGCGCGGGACGGTCAGCATCTGCCCGGCCTGTGCGGGGATCGTCTTGCCCGCGATCCAGAAATCGACCTCTCCGGAGAGGATGTAAAAGCTTTCGTCGGCATCGTGGTGGATGTGGCGCGGCGGTCCGGCGCCGGGGGCGTCAAGGCTGACGAACGCCCCGATCGAGGTGACGCCGCTGTTTCTGTCGGTCAGGACCTCGTATTCCATTCCGTTCCATTTGGTCTTGATGCTCATGGCGCTGTCTCCTGTCTGAAGGTGATGCGGCCAGACTGCCCCAAGGCAATAAACCTGTATAACGCATAAATTATATGGTAAGTATCGACGTCATGAATTTGCGAAACGTCGACCTCAACCTGCTGCCCGTTCTGGATGCGCTGTTGATCGAGCATTCGACCGTGCGCGCCGCCGAACGGCTGGGCCTGTCGCAATCGGCGGTGTCCGCCGCGCTGTCGCGGCTGCGTGCGACCTTTGGCGATGATCTCTTTGTCCGGCAGGGGCAGCGGATCGTTCCGACGTCCTTTGCACTCAGTTTGCAGGCCCCGCTGGGTGAGCTTTTGCAAGGGGCGCAGCAGTTGTTGGAGGGGCCCGCGCGTTTCGATCCCGCGCGCGCCACGAACAGTTTCAAGCTCTCCGGCAGCGACTTCTATTCCGAAATGTTGATGCCGCGTCTGGCGCAGGTCTTTTCCCGCGAGGCCCCGCTGATGCAGATCCAGCAGGTCGATCTGGTGCCGGACAATTATATCGGCACGCTGGCCAGCGAGGGGATCGACCTTGCGATCATTCCGCGCGGCGGTTTTCCGGAATGGGTCACCTCGGAACCGGTGCATCATTCGGGTTTTGTGCTGATCGCGCGCAAGGGGCAAGGCCGGCTGGCGCGGGCCGGGGTGGCGGCGGGCGAGGTTGTGCCGCTCGATCTTGTGGCGGATCTGACCTATGTGCTGTTCTCTCCCGAAGGCAAGCTCACGGGCATGGGGGACGCGGCGCTGGCGCGGGTCGGGCGGTCCAGACGGATTGCCATGACCCTGCCCGTCATGAGCGGCGTTCTGTCGGCGGTCGCAACCAGCGATCTGTGCGCCTTTGTCCCCGAGCAACTGGCGCTGGCCCGGGCAGAGACGCTGGGCCTGAGCCTGTATCATCTGCCTTTTCACATGCCGCGGGTCGAACTGCACATGGCATGGCACCATCGCAACAACTCGTCCCCTGCGCATCAGTGGTTGCGCGCGCAGGTGGCGGCGGTGCTGGGTGAGGTTGACCGGATGCGGTTTGGCGCCGAGGACGGGACGGGAAAAAACGTGCCCAATTAATGCCACATTTTAGACATATTTGTTGGAAAATCGTAGTAAAGCGGCGCACCAGTCATGCCCAATTACAGTATCTGGGTTCAGGACGAGAACGACCTCACCATCAGCGGTGGGGGGCAGCTGGATGGTGTGACGCAGGGCGATGGCTCTCATCTTGTCGGATTGACGATCACGCTGGGCACCCAGCGCACCGCCATCAACATTCGCGACAACGACGACGATTTCCGCGACAACGACGGACAGCAACAACTGGACGGCGCGCAAGAGGTGAACGGCGTCACCTATGCCGATGGCACGGTGGTCGAGGCGGAGTATTCCTTTACGGTCACGGATGGCACCAACACCTACACGTTGATCGGTTTCAACGTGCGCGACTCCAGCCCGCCCTTCGCAACGATCGAGGGGGTTGCCTTTGTCGGTGATCCGGGAAGCTGGCCACCTTCGGGCGTGCCGCTGACCATCACCGGTGCCGCCGAAGGGCCGAATTATCAGGCAAGCGAATACGTCGCGCCGATCTGTTTCGCGGCCGGGACACTGATTGAGACGCCGCAGGGCCAGCGGCCGATCGAACGCCTCCGCCCCGGTGACAGGGTCACCACGCTGAACGGGCGCAAGGCTGTGGTGCGCTGGGCCGGGCGGCGTCGGTATTGTCCGGCAAGCGGGCAGGGGCCGATCCGGTTCAGGGCCGGGGCCATCGGCAACACCCGCGATCTGGTCGTGTCTCCGCAGCACCGCATCTTTGTCTCCGACTGGCGCGTGATGATGCTGTTCGGTCTGAACGGTGCGCTGGTGGCGGCGCAGGATCTGGTGGACGGGGTGAATGTCCTGCAGGAGGATGTGGATTTCGTGACCTATGTCCACCTGCTCTTCGACCGGCACGAGATCCTGATTTCCGAAGGGGCGGCCACCGAGAGCCTGTATCCCGGTCCCTGCGCGCTGGGCGGGCTGGAAGATGCGGCGCGGCGGGAATTGCTGGACCTCTTCCCGGAACTGTCGAACCCCAGAAACGTCCTGCCGCCAGTGGCGCCCTCGCTGAAGCGGCACGAGGCGCGGTTGCTGATGACAGCGTGACCCGAAGGCCAGCGAAAACGCCCCGGAGCGATGCCCCGGGGCGCGGGGCGGGTCAGCCCGCCCAGCCCAGCTGGGCCGGGTAGATTTCAAACGTCGGGTGCTGTTCGGCTCCCATGACGCCCGGCTTGGTGTGACGGTAGGTCGAGCGCCAGTAGGGTTGGATCACCACGCCTTCGTCCTGCATGATCTGCTGCAGCTTGGCCATCAGCGTCCGCCGGGTATCGGCATCGGCAATGGCCATCGCCTCTTTCAGCGTCGCGTCGAATTCGGCATTGGCAAAGCCGGTCTCATTCCAGGCCTCTCCCGAACGGTAGGCCAGCGCCAGCACCTGCACACCCAGCGGGCGCTGCGCCCAGTCGGTGGCGGACAAGGGGTATTTGTCCCAGTCGTTCCAGAAGGTGTTGCCGGGGATCACGGTGCGGCGCACCTTGATGCCCGCATCGCGCAGCTGCGCGGCAACCACGTCACAGGTGTCGCGGCGCCAGTTGTCGTCGATTGATATCAGCTCATGCTCGAAATCGGCGAAGCCGGCCTCTGCCATCAGGGACACGGCGCCTTCGGGGTCATGGACCGGCGCGGGCAGCTGCGCGTATTCCGGGTGGATCGGGCAGACGTGGTGGTTTTCCGCGACGGTGCCCTGATCGCCATAGCCCAGTTCCAGAACCACGGTGTTGTCGACGGCCATGGCCAGCGCGCGGCGCACGCGGACGTCGGCATATGGGGTCTTGCCGTCGATCTCTGCCTTCTGGTTGGTCCGGATCACGACGGTGTTCGCGGTGACGGTTTCCGTCCGCTCCCAGCCGATGCTGTCCATCAAATCGACGAATTCGCCCAGCGATTCATAAACCATGTCGATCTCTTCGGAGTCGGCGGCGGTGAAATGGTTAACCGACTCTGTCCCGAAATCGATGTATTCGATGCGGTCGAGGTAGGGGCCGCCGAAGACGTCCGTCCCCCACCACGTGTGATCCGTGGCGCGGGTCATGACGGATTTGACGCCAACCTCCAGTTCCACCGGAACGAAGGGGCCGGTGCCTTTGGCTTTCATCGGGTCGCCGTCGAAATCCTGCGGTACGATGGCGGCGGGATAGTCCGAGAAGCCGGCGATCAGTGTGATGTCGGGCGCGGGCAGGGTCAGCGTCACGGTCAGGTCGTCGGCGACGGTGATCGCGCCGTCGATGGCTGTCTTGGTGTCGGGGTCGACAAGCGTCGCCACGCGTGACGCCATCGAGTTGCCCTCGACCGTCTGATCCGCCCAGCGGGTGATGTTGAAGGCGACGTCTGCGGCGGTAAAGGGCGTGCCGTCGTGCCATGTCACGCCGGGGCGGACGCGCAGGGTGTATTGGGTGGCGTCGGCGTTGACCTCCCAGCCTTCCAGCAGCATCGGCTGGAAAGAGCCGTCGCGCTGGTATTCGACAAGGTATTCCAGCCACCCGCGCGAGAAGTTGGACATTTCCGGCCAGTCGTATGTGCGCGGATCCTTGAGCGCACGGACGGCGGACTGAATGCGCAGCGTGCCGCCCTGAGCGGGCTGGGCGCTGGCCGCGTTTGGCAGGGCGGCGCCGATCAGCCCGTAGGCGGCGGCGGCGCTGACGCCCAGTGACGTGGCGCGGGTGAGGAATTCGCGCCGGGACAGCGCACCGCGCTGGTGTTCATCGGCAAGGGCGTGCACGGCGGGATGAAGGGTTGGGGTCACGATGTGAACTCCGGTCTCTTTGGGGGAGGGGATGCGCGGCAGAATTGCGCGCGGACGAGGGTCGAAAGGTCGTGTTGCGAGTGATCTGAATACAACTAGGGCGGTTCGTCAGGCGCTCAATGGGCGCGTGACGGTACTAAAGGCCGGGGGCGTTTGGGGGTCAAGCCGTAGTCGGGCCCGTCAGACGGCGTAACGGGTCGCGCCACGGCGGTTGGCGTCCACCGGTTCGGACAGTACCACGGCCTGATGCGCGCGCTGTTCGCAATTGGCGCGCGGGCAGACACGGCAATTGATGCCGATGGGGGTCGCATGGGCCTGCCGCAGGTTCAGATCCTCGCCGTAGGCAATGCTGGAGGCATGTTCCATCGCACAGCCCATCGCCACGGCCAGTCTCCCGTCCTGTCGGTGGCGGGCAAAGCTGGGCCGGTCGACGGTTCGGGCAAAGACGAAGAACTGCGAGCGGTCCGGCATCTCGACCACCTGCGGGACGATCAGGCCGGGGGTGCGGAAACAGGAGTGGACCTCCAGCCGGGGGCAGGCGCCGCCGTATTCAGCAAGGTGAAAGTCCGTCGCGTTGAACCGTTTGGTGACATTCCCCGCCTTGTCGATTCGCAGGAAGAACAGCGGCACGCCCTTCGCTCCGCTGCGTTGCAGCGTGGTGGCGCGGTGGCAAGCCTGTTCAAAGCTGACGCCAAAGCGGGTGGCCAGGTGGTCGAAGTCGTATTTGCTGGCCAGCGCCTCGGACAAGAACCGGTCGTAGGGCATCAGCACGGCGGCGGCGAAGTAGTTGGCCAGTTCGACGCGGCAACGTGCGCGCCCCTTGGCGTCCGACAGGCCGGAGCGGGACAGGATCTCCTCCAGCAGCGCCTCCTGTTCGATCAGCCCGGTGACATGCACCAGTTGAAAGACGCGGTTGGGGTGGTCCAGCGCCTCGGACAGGCGGACCTCGCGCCGGTCGGCGTCATACTCGCGCAGGGTATCGGGCATCTCGGCCACCTGCATCAGACGCACGTTCAGGTTCTGGCGGATCTTCAGCCGCTGCTTGAGCGCGGTATAGATGTCATCGGGCGCGACGCTTTCGCCGAACCAGAACCCCGAGGCCGCCTTTTCCAGCGCCTCGAAGTGGTTGCGATTGCTGCGGAAAAAGTTGTGTACCACCGCCTCGGAGCTATGCGGCATGACCCGGCTGGAGCCGTCGCCCGCGCTGGCGATGCTCATCAATTGGTCGTTGGTGGCAAGATAGGCGCGGTGTAGTTTCAGAAAGCAGGCGGCAAGGTCCGGGCTATGCGCAAGGGCCGCGCGCAGCTGCGGCAGGTCGGGGCGGCCGTCCTCGAACAGGGGATCCTGCAGGGCGGCCCGGATATCGGCCAACTGGGCGGTGTCGTCATCCTCGGCAATGTCGCGCCAGTCGACGCCGTAGGCCTCGAACAGTTTCAGAAGCACCGGGACAGAGACGCTGCGTTCGTTCTTTTCCAGCAGGTTCACGTAGGATGTGGAGATGCCCAGCCGCTTGGCCATCTGCACCTGGGTTTCTCCATGCTCGATGCGCAGCCGGCGCAGGCGGGGTCCGATAAAGGTCTTCATGGTATTTTACAGTATACTAAATTTCACACATTTACAATTTCGCGCCGGTGTAAATTTTTGCATTTACAGCAGGACCCGGCAACGTTTTGGTTTTTGAATATGTCGGCGCATGGTGGCTGCAAGACAGTCAGGGAGGGCCGTCATGCACAGCACCGAAACCCATCATTTCATTCCCGGCCATGGCGCCGTGCCAGAGGTGGTGCGCAAGGCCATGCGGTCCGGTCCGGTGTCCGCGGATCTGCCGCAAAGCGTGACCCGTGATATGCAGCGCCTGTTTGGAACGGCGGCAGAGGTGTTGCTGTTTCCGGGTTCGGCCACCTCTGCCTGGGAACTGGCGATGATGAACACGCTGATGCCGGGCGACAAGGTTCTGATGGCGCGGCACGGGCAATTTTCCTCGCTCTGGGTCGACATGGCGCGGATGCTGGGTCTGATCCCGGTGGTCGTCGATGCGCCTTGGGGGGCGCCCCTGCCGGTGGCGGAGTTCGACCGCATCCTTGGGCGTGACGTGCATGGCGAGATCAAGGCGGTCCTTGTCACCCATTGCGAGACTTCGACCGGCGCGCTGTCTGACGTGGCCGCCGTGCGGCGCGCGCTGGACTCCTGTTTCCACGAAGCGCTGCTGATGGTGGACGCGGTGTCCACCCTTGGTGCGATGCGGTTCGAGATGGACGCCTGGGGTGTCGATCTGGCCGTGACGGCGGCCCACAAGGCGCTGATGCTGCCCGAAGGTCTGTCGATGCTGGCGCTGGGGGAGCGGGCACTTGCGGCGGCGCGCTGCGATGCCCGGCGTCCTGCCTACCGCGATTTTTCCGAGGCACGTGCCGCCCGCGTGCCGCACCCCCTGCTGCGCGGGTTGCGCGCCGCGCTGGACCGTGTTGCGGCGGGGGGCGATGTGGCTGCGCGCCATGCGCGGCTGGCAGAGGCGTTGCGCCGGGGCGCAGAGGCCATGGGGCTGACGGTTGTCGCCGCCTGCGGTCACCGCGCCGATACGGTGACGGCGCTGCGCCTGCCTGCTGGCGTCGACGCGCGGCAGGTCCTGCACATCGCGCGCGAAGAGTGCAACGCGATCTTCGGCGCCGGGCTTGGCCCGCTGCAGGCGGATGTCATCCGGGTCGGCCACATGGGCGATGTCGATGAGGGCCGCATTCTGAGTGCCTTGTCCCTGATGGAGCTGGCGCTGATGCGCACGGGCGTGCCTGTGCCGCCCGGCGCCGGTGTCGCCGCCGCGCTGGACTGGCTCACCGGATTGCGGCCCCCACACCCCTACGCCATCGCCGCCGAATAGGCCCCACCCGAATTTCCGCTTTGTGCTGCGCCCCTGACGGGCGCGGACACTCCCGCTTTGACCACAGGAAAGGTTGATCTCATGTCTCATACGCTTCACCCGCTGCGCCGTCAGCGCCTGCACCGTTCGGAACTGGCGGTGCCCGCCTCCAACCCCGGCATGGTGGAAAAGGCTGCCGAAAGCGCTGCCGACTATGTCTTTCTCGATCTCGAAGACGCGGTTGCGCCGCCGGAAAAGGAACAGGCGCGCAAGAACGCGGTGCAGCTGCTCAATGGCATCGACTGGGCCGGCAAGGGCAAGACCGTGTCGGTGCGGATCAACGGGCTGGACACCCATTACATGTACCGCGACGTGATCGATCTGATGGAACAGGCGGGGGATCGCATCGATACGATCCTTGTGCCCAAGGTGGGCGTTCCGGCGGATCTCTACATGGTCGAGGCCATGCTGAGCCAGATCGAACAGGCCTGCGGACTGACCCACAAGGTGGGCATGGAGGCGCTGATCGAAACCGCGCTGGGCATGGCCAATGTCGAGGCCATCGCACAGTTCGGCGGACGGCTGGAGGCGCTGCATTTCGGCGTGGCGGATTACGCGGCCTCGATGCGGGCGCGTACGGTGAACATCGGCGGGCTGAACCCGGACTACCCGGGCGATCAGTGGCATGCCTCGATCACCCGGATGGTCATCGCCTGCCGCGCCTACGGGCTGCGGGCCGTGGACGGCCCCTTTGGCGATTTCAGCGATCCCGAAGGGTTTGTCGCCGCCGCCCGCCGCGCCGCCGCGCTGGGATGTGAGGGCAAATGGGCCATCCACCCCAGCCAGATCGACATGGCCAACGACGTGTTCAGCCCGCCAGCGCCAGAGGTGACCCGCGCACAACGCATCATTGAGGAACTGCGCGCGGCAGAGGCGGCGGGCAAGGGGGCGGCCAGCCTTGACGGCAAGATGATCGACGCGGCCAGCGAAAAGATGGCGCGCAACGTGATCGACATGGCCGAGGCGATCGCCGCCAAGACCACCGGCATCGCAGCGGAATGAGGACCTTAGGGTGCGCGGTTCCCGCGCGCCTTCCCCAACGGGAGGACACAGAATGGATATTCACGAACATCAGGCCAAGGACATCCTCAAGAGCTTTGGCGTTCCGGTGCCGCGCGGCGGGCTGGCCTATTCACCCGAACAGGCGGCTTATCGTGCCCGCGAACTGGGCGGTGACGCCTGGGTGGTCAAGGCGCAGGTGCACTCCGGCGGACGCGGAGAGGCGGGCGGTGTGAAGCTCTGCAAATCCGATGCCGAGGTCGAGCAATTCGCCCGCGGCCTGCTGGGCCGCCAGCTGGTGACCAAGCAGACAGATGCGAATGGCAAGGGCGTCTACCGGCTCTGGGTCGAGGAGGCGTCTGACATCGCGCAGGAGCTTTACCTTGGCTTCGTGCTGGACCGCAAATCAGAGCGGATCATGATCGTCGCCTCCGGGCACGGCGGCATGGAGATCGAGGATCTGGCCGAGGAAGACCCCGACAGCCTTGTGCGGATGGTGATCGACCCGGCGGTTGGTCTGGCGCTGTACCAGGCGCGGGAGCTTGGGTTCCGGCTGGGTCTTGAGCCGCGTCAGGTGGACCAGTTCTCGACCTTCCTGCGGGCCTGTTATCGTGCCTACCGCGATCTGGACGCCATGATGGTCGAGATCAATCCGCTGGTGATCACCGGGGCGGGCGATCTGGTGGCGCTGGATGCCAAGATGTCCTTTGACACCAACGCGCTCTACAAACATCCCAGCATCGCGGCGCTGCGCGACACCAGCCAGGAAGACCCGCGAGAGGCCGTGGCCGCCGACAACGGGCTGGCCTACGTGGGTCTTGATGGTGACATCGGCTGCATCATCAACGGTGCGGGGCTGGCCATGGCGTCGATGGACATGATCCAGCTGGCCGGGGGTGAGCCTGCCAACTTCCTTGATATCGGGGGCGGCGCCTCTCCCGCGCGTGTCTGTCAGGCGTTCCGCACGGTGCTGTCGGACCAGAACGTCAGTGTGATCCTCGTGAACATCTTTGCGGGCATCAACCGCTGCGACTGGATCGCCAAGGGGGTGGTGCAGGCCTATCGCGAGATCGGCATCCAGATCCCCGTGGTGGTGCGCCTCAGCGGCACCAACGTCGAGGAAGGGCGCAAGATCATCCGCGACAGCGGTCTGCCGATCATCAGCGCCGACACATTGGCAGAGGCCGCAGAGGCCGCTGTCAATGCCCGCCCGCAACTCGTTGCCGCATAAGGAGGTTTCCAGATGGCGATCCTGATTACAGATAAGACCAAGGTTGTCGTGCAGGGCCTGTCGGGCCGCATCGGGCAATTCCACGCACAGGAAATGATCGAATACGGCACCAAGGTCGTGGCCGGCGTCACCCCCGGCAAGGGCGGCACCACGGTGCTGAACCGCCCCGTTTTCAACACCGTGCGCGAGGCGGTGGAGGCGACCGGGGCCGAGGCGTCGCTGTTGTTCGTGCCGCCCCCCTTTGCCGCCGACGCGATGATGGAGGCGGCGGATGCGGGCATCCGAACGGCGGTCTGCGTGACCGACGGCATCCCGGCGCAGGACATGATGCGGGTGAAACGCTTTCTCCGCCGGTTCCCGCGTGAGCGGAAGATGCGCCTGATCGGGCCGAATTGCGCGGGCATCATCAGCCCCGGCAAAGGGTTCATGGGCATCATGCCGCCGCACATCTACATGCCCGGACGCGTGGGCATCGTCGGGCGGTCCGGCACGCTGGGCTATGAGGCGGCCAGCCAGATGCAGGCGCTGGGCATCGGGATTTCCTCCTCGATCGGGATCGGTGGCGATCCGATCAACGGCAGCAGCTTCAGGGATATCCTCGAACTCTTTGAAAAGGATCCGGAAACCGATGCCGTCATGATGATCGGAGAGATCGGTGGCCCGCAGGAAGCCGAGGCGGCGGAATACGTCCGCGATCACATGACCAAGCCGGTCGCCGCCTATATCGCGGGTCTTGCCGCGCCCAAGGGGCGGCAGATGGGCCACGCGGGTGCGATCATCTCTGCCTTTGGCGAAAGCGCGCAGGAAAAGGTCGAGATCCTGTCGGCGGTGGGCATCACCGTGGCGCCGAACCCGTCCTCCATGGGCGATACGATGGCGCGCGTGCTGGGCATGAAGGCGGCGGCATGACACAGGCGGCGCGGATCATGGAGCCGGACTACGCAGACTGGGTTGGCCGGTCCGAGACGCGTGAGGGCGGCGTGACGGTGAACCTTGCGGGGATGCTGAACGCGGCAGTCAGCCACGATCTGTCTACGCCGCTAAAGGTTCGCGCCAGGATGGAACTGCCCAGCCTCTGGCATTGGGTGGCGTTTCCGGAATTCGTGCCGATGAGCGACCTTGGGGAAGACGGGCATCCGGCGCTGGGCGGCTTCCTGCCGCCCTTGCCATTCCGCCGCCGCATGTGGGCGGGGGGCGAGGTCATCTTCAAGGGCGTTTTCCACGTCGGAGAGGCGCTGACCAAGGTGTCGACCATCCGCGCCGTGACCCGCAAGGACGGCAAGACCGGGCCCATGGCCTTTGTCACCGTGGATCACGTCACGACCGGCGAGATGGGCGGGGCCGTGGAAGAAGAGCAGAACATCGTCTACCTAGACATTCCCGATGCATTCCGCCCGCCGCAACGTATCCCGGTGCTGGACCGGCTGCTGTACGACGAACCTGTGCCTATGAACGAGGTGCGGCTTTTCCGTTATTCCACAGCAACTTACAACGCGCATCGCATCCACTATGACCTGCCCTATGCGCGCGAGGTCGAGAAGTATCCGGCGCTGGTCGTACATGGGCCGATGCAGGCGACCATGGCGATCGAAGCCGCCGAACGGCACAGCGGCAAGCGGCCCTCCCGCTTTGGCTATCGTGTGGTCCACCCGATGTTTCATGACAGCGACATACGGTTGGTCGGTGCGCTGGACCCGGCGGGCGGCGGCATGGAGATCGGCACGGCGTCGCCGCAGAATTATCTGGGATTGCAGGCTAAAATGGAGTGGGAGACATGAGCGGTATCCTTGATGGCATGCGTGTGGTCGAAAGCTCTGCTTTTGTGGCGGTCCCCCTGGCCGGGATGACGCTGGCGCAGATGGGCGCGGACGTGATCCGGTTCGACCTGCCGCAAGGTGGGATGGACCATCGCCGCTGGCCGGTAACGCGGTCCGGCAAAAGTCTATTCTGGGCTGGAATGAACAAGGGGAAACGCTCGGTCGCGCTGGACGTCAAGACACCGCTGGGCCGGGAAATCGCGCAGGAGATCATCTGCGCCCCGGGAGAGGATGCGGGCCTGTTCATCACCAACCTCGCGGCCAAGGGCTGGACCGATTACGAGACGCTGAAGGCGCGGCGCGACGACCTGTGCATGGTCTCTCTGCGCGGCGACCGGCACGGGCGACCGGCGGTGGATTACACGGTGAACCCCGCCTTGGGCTTTCCCATGGCAACCGGTCTGGCAGGCACGCAGGAGCCGGTGGCGCATGTGCTGCCCGCATGGGACTGTATCGCCGGAAACATGGTTGTTTCAGGTTTGCTTGCTGCGGAAAGATCAAGACTTCGTAAGGGCTTGGGGGGGCTTGTTGATCTAACACTCAAAGACGCGGCGGCCGCCATGCTGGGTAATCTCGGGATCATTGGCGAGGTCTCTGTGAACGGGACCGACCGCGCGAAATCGGGCAATGCGCTCTATGGGGCCTATGGGCAGGATTTCATCTGCGCTGACGGTCGGCGCGTGATGGTGATCGCCCTGACGCCGCGCCAGTGGAAGAACCTGATGACGGTCACGGGCACTGACGATGCCATGGCGGCCTTGGCGGCACGTCTGGGCGTCGATCTGGGTCAGGAGGGCGCGCGCTGGACCTACCGGGCCGAGATCACGGCCGTGCTGGCACCGTGGTTCGCGGCGCGGAAACTGGCGGATTTCGCCTCTGACTTCGATGCGGGCGGGGTCACATGGTCCGTTTTTCGCAGCTTTGGTCAGGCTCTGCGCGAAGATCCCGACCTGTCGCTGGACAATCCAATGTTCGCCGAGGTCGACCAACCGGGCATCGGGCGCTATCTGACGCCCGGCACACCGTTTTCTTTCGCAGGCTATGACCGGGAAGCGCCCAAGCCCGCGCCCGTTCTTGGCCAGCATACGGAGGAAGTGTTGGCGGATGTGGCGGGGCTGTCCTCCGGGCAGATCGGGCGGTTGATGGATGACGGAGTTGCGGCGCAACCGCATCTGTCGTTCCAGATCGCGTCTTGAAACGCCTCGCTCGGCCTGTATCCTAATTATCGTAATAGTGTAGTATGTGTGCCGATTGAATGCGAACTGTGAAGAAAAAAATCGTTATTGTATAAGAAATCAGTGCACCTTCATTCCAGTTTCTGGGCCGCCGCCTCCTGCACCGTTTCTGCAATACGCAGGAATTTCTCGGACAGCGGGCTGGAGGTGCGCCAGACCATGCCGATGGTGCGTGAGGGCTGCGGCGCAGTGAAATGCGACACGGCGACGGCGGCAGAGCGCGTCTCCACCGGAACCGCCATTTCCGGGATCAGGGTGACACCAAGGCCCGCCCCGACCATCTGAACCAGTGTCGTCAGGGAAGATCCGTCCAGCCCGTCACGCGGCACGGCGGCGTTCATGTTGCAGAAGGACAGGGCCTGATCGCGAAAGCAGTGTCCCTCTTCCAGCAGCAGCAGGCGCATCTTTTGCAGGGCCTCGCCGTCCGGCACCGGTTTGCCCGCGTCGCTTTCCGGTCGGACGAGGACAAAGGATTCATCGAACAGCGCCACCTCTTCCAGCCCCGGCTCCGAAACGGGCAGGGCGAGGATGGCCGCGTCGATCCGGCCTTCGTGCAGTTCCTGCAAAAGGCGCGGCGTCAGGGTTTCGCGGATGTGAATGTCCAGACCGACATGGGTTTCCGACAGCCGACAAAAGAGCCTTGGCAGGAGGTAGGGGGCGATGGTTGGAATGACACCCAGCCGCAGCCGTCCCACCAGCTCATTTTGTGCCGCGCGGGCGATGTCCTCCAATTCGTCAACGCCGCGCAGGATGGTCTGGACACGGTCACGACAGGCCTCGCCCAGGGCGGTCAAACGGACCTGCCGGGCGCTGCGCTCAAAGAGCGGCGCCCCCAGATCGGCCTCAAGGTCCCGGATCTGAACGGAAAGGGCGGGTTGCGAGATGGAACAGGCCGCCGCAGCGCGGCCAAAATGGCCGTGCCGGGCCAGCGCCTCGAAATAACGCAACTGTCGCAGCGTCAGATTTTTCATAGGAATAAGTTATAGAGGTTATGAGAAAATACAACTTAAAGATATGAAGTGGCTTTGTTAGAAGAGTTCTAGGTTTTGATTGGGGCGAGTCGCCCCAAGACGCCAGACGCCTGCCTCACGGGCGCAAAAGATGACAGCGCAGCGTGGGCCCGGCGGCCTGCTCTGCCATGATAGACCAAGGGAGAGCATCATGGACGGTAACGATATTGGAGCGGGCAAATGCCCGGTCATGCACGGCGCACTGACGGCCTCGGGGCAGTCCGTGACCGATTGGTGGCCGAAGGCGCTGAACCTCGACATCCTGCACCAGCACGACACCAAGACCAATCCGATGGGCGAAGGTTTCGACTATCGCGAAGAGGTCAAGGCGCTGGATTTCGACGCGGTGAAGAATGACGTCAAGGCGCTGATGACCGACAGCCAGGACTGGTGGCCGGCGGACTATGGCCATTACGGCGGTCTGATGATCCGTCTGGCGTGGCACTCTGCCGGGTCTTACCGTCTGGCCGACGGCCGTGGTGGTGGCGCGTGCGGCAACATTCGCTTTGCCCCGCTGAACAGCTGGCCGGACAACGGCAACCTCGACAAGGCGCGCCGCCTGCTGTGGCCGGTCAAGAAGAAGTACGGCAACAAGCTGAGCTGGGCCGACCTGATCCTGCTGGCAGGCAACATGGCCTACGAGTCGATGGGCCTGAAGACCTTTGGCTTCTCCTTTGGCCGCGAGGATATCTGGCACCCGGAGAAAGACACCTACTGGGGCGCCGAGCGTGAATGGCTGCCGCCGTCGGACACCCGTTACGAAGACGTGATGAAGCCGGAGACCATGGAGAACCCGCTGGCCGCGGTTCAGATGGGTCTGATCTACGTGAACCCCGAAGGCGTGAACGGCCAGCCCGATCCGCTGAAGACCGCCGCGCATGTGCGCGAGACCTTTGCCCGCATGGCGATGAACGACGAGGAAACCGCAGCCCTGACCTGCGGCGGCCACACCGTCGGCAAGACCCACGGCAACGGCGACGCAGGCACCCTTGGCGCCGAACCCGAAGCGGCGGATCTGGAAACGCAGGGCTTTGGCTGGGTGAACCCCAACTTGAACGGCAAGGCGGCCAACGCCGTTACCTCGGGTCTTGAAGGGGCGTGGACCAAGGAACCCACCAAGTGGGACATGGGCTATTTTGATATGCTGTTCGGCCATGAGTGGGAGCTGACCAAGTCGCCCGCCGGTGCCAACCAGTGGAAGCCCATCAACATCAAGGAGGAAGACATGCCGGTCGATCCCAGCGATCCGACCAAGCGCGTCATGCCGATGATGACCGACGCCGACATGGCGATGAAGATGGACCCGACCTATCGCGCCATCTGTGAGAAGTTCATGGCCGATCCGGCCTACTTCGACGAGACCTTTGCCCGCGCCTGGTTCAAGCTGATCCACCGCGACATGGGCACCAAGGACCGTTACATCGGCCCGGACGCGCCGCAGGAAGACCTGATCTGGCAGGATCCGATCCCGGCAGGCTCGACCAGCTATGACGTGGGTGCGGTCAAGGCGAAGATCGCCGCAACCGGTCTGTCATCGGCAGAGATGATCGCGACCGCATGGGACAGCGCGCGGACCTTCCGCCAGTCTGACCTGCGCGGCGGTGCCAATGGTGCGCGCATCCGTCTTGCACCGCAGAAGGACTGGGACGGGAACGAGCCGGCCCGTCTGCAAAAGGTGCTGGCGGCGCTGGAGCCGATTGCCGCCGAAACCGGCGCGTCGGTTGCGGATGTGATCGTGCTGGCGGGCAACGTCGGTCTGGAACAGGCGATCAAGGCCGCCGGTCTGAATGTCACCGTGCCCTTTACCCCGGGCCGTGGCGACGCGACGGCTGAGATGACCGATGCGGAGTCTTTCGACGTTCTGGAGCCGGTGGCCGATGGCTTCCGCAACTGGGTCAAGAAGGACTACATCGTCACCCCTGAGGAGCTGATGCTGGACCGGGCGCAGCTGCTGGGTCTGACCGCGAGCGAGATGACCTGCCTGATCGGCGGCATGCGGGTGCTGGGCACCAACCATGGCGGTTCGGCGCATGGCGTCTTTACCGACCGTGTGGGCGCGCTGACGACGGACTTCTTCGTCAACCTGACGGACATGGCCTACAAGTGGGTTCACAGTGGGGATGGCACTTATGCGATCCAGGACCGCAAGTCGGGCCAGACCAAGTGGACCGCGACGCGTGTGGATCTGGTGTTTGGCTCGAACTCGATCCTGCGGGCCTATGCCGAGGTCTATGCCCAGGACGATAACGCCGAGAAATTCGCCAAGGATTTCGTGGCGGCCTGGACCAAGGTGATGGAAGCGGATCGCTTTGACGCCTGATCCGATCTGATCGAAAAACAAGGGGCGCCCCGGGCAATCGGGGCGCCTTTTTTCATGGGTGGGTTTTGGGTGTCCACGCGTGGCGCCCAAGTTGACGCAACGTCTTCAATGGGTTCCAGAGGCGTTTTTACCAAGGGTTAGGATTTGGCCGTCTCTGCACCGTAGCGGCAGAGCATGAAATCCACGCTGCTTTCGACAATTTCGCCCATGCGCGTTTCGCTGACCTGCGTGCCGGTCAGAACCGCCGGCCAGAAGGCGCGGGACTTGATGAGGGCGAGGAAATCGCTGGCCGCGTCGTCCGGATCGTCGATCCGCAGCGCGCCGTCTGCTGCCGCATCGCGCAGCAATGCCGCAAAAACCGGCGAATGTTCGATCTTGCCTTGCGCCTCTGCCGCCATGTCGGGGCTGCGCAGCGACTCGGAAATGATCATGCGGGCCATGGCGATGATGTCGGGGGTCAGCAACAGCCGCGCCTCTGCCCAGGCCAGATCGGTCAGTTGCTGGCGGATCGGCGCACCGGGCCGATAGCGGAACTCTGCCAACCCGCTGAACCGTTCGGACAGTTCCGCCACGATGGAGCGAAACAGATTTTCCTTGCTTTCAAAGTACTTGTACAGCGTCCGCTTGGACACTTCGGAGCGCGCGGCGATCCGGTCCATGCTGGCGGCGGCAAAGCCGTTTTCCTGAAACTCGGCGGTGGCCGCCTCTATGATGGCGGCAAATTTGCAGGCGTTGGGTTTGAAACACTCGTTCATGCCCTAGCTATACGCGGGTGCGGAAGATAGGGCAATTTCCCCAAGTAAACTTTTCAGTTTACAGGTCGGCGCGCCCGCGCTAACGTAAACTCGCCAGTTTACCAATTTATGGCGAACAAGCGCGAACGGGAGATTTCCAATGGCTTTTACCCTGAAGCTGAACGGCACCACGCATGAGGTGGATGCCGAGCCCGGGACACCCTTGCTGTGGGTGATCCGGGACGAACTCAAGATGACAGGAACGAAATTCGGCTGCGGTGTCGCGGCTTGTGGCGCCTGCACCGTGCATCTGGATGGCGAACCGGTGCGGTCCTGCCAGACCTTTGTCGAGGATGCCGAAGGCGCAGAGATCACGACCATCGAGGCGATGGCACAGGACCCGGTCGGGGCCGCCGTGCAAAAGGCCTGGGTCGAATTGGACGTGGTCCAGTGTGGCTATTGCCAGTCCGGGCAGATCATGTCCGCCGTGGGCCTGTTGAGCGAGAACCCCAAGCCCAGCGTCGAGGAAATCGACGAATACATGTACGGCAACGCCTGCCGCTGCGCCACCTATCAACGCATCCGGGCCGCCATTCAGCGCGCGTCCGAGATCATGGAGGCCTGAGATGACCCTGACCACATCCCGCCGAGGCTTTCTGCGCGGCGCTGCCGCCGCTGCCACCGTTCTGTATGTCGGCGCGCGCCCCGATGGCGCATTGGCTGCCGGGCATGAACCGTCGATGCTGACGCCTTTCGTCAAGATCGGCTCTGACGGGTCGGTGACGGCCATCGTCAAACATTTCGAAATGGGGCAGGGGCCGTCCACCGGCCTGACCACGCTGATCGCCGAGGAACTGGGCGTGACGATGGACCAGATCGGGTTCGAATTCGCGCCGTCCAACCCCGAGCTTTATAACAACCTGTTCTTTGGCCCCTTTCAGGGCACTGGCGGGTCCACCGCCATGGCGAATTCGTTCATGCAGTATCGCAACGCGGGTGCCGCGGCGCGCGAGATGCTGATCAAGGCGGCGGCAGAGGCATGGGGCGTCGATGCCGCAGATCTGCAGATCGCCGAGGGGGTGATTTCCGGTGCCGGGCAGTCTGCGCCCATCGGTGAGTTTGTGGCCGCAGCGGCGGCGATGGAGCCCCCGGCAGAGCCGCGCCTGAAAGATCCGTCAGAGTTCACGCTGATCGGCAACCCGGCGGTCAAGCGCAAGGACAACGACCCCAAGACCACGGGCCAAGCCAAATTCGCCATGGACGTCATGCTGGACAACCAGATGGTCGCGGTGATCCAGCGCAGCCCGCGCATGGGCGGCACCGTGGCCGGGTTTGACGACAGCGGCGCGCAGGGCCTCAAGGGGTTCATCCGCGCCGCGACCCTGCCCAACAAGGCCGGTGTCGTGGTCTTTGCGGAAAACACTTGGGCCGCCTTGCAGGCGCGTGAGGCGCTGTCCATCGATTGGGACGACTCTGCTGCCGAAATGCGGTCCAGTTCCGACGTGAAGGACCAGTTGATCGCGGCGGTGAACGCCGAACCGGAATACAACGTGACGGGCGCGGATCTGTCGGCGACTCAGGCGGCGCTGGACGCGGCGGAGACGGTGATCGACCGGACTTATTACTTTCCGCTGCTGGCCCACGCCCCGATGGAGCCGCTGACCTGCACGATCGAGCCCACCGCCGATGGCGGCGTGATCCTGCATGACGGGGCTCAGATGCCGACGGGGCCGCATATGGCGCTGTCGAACATCCTCGAACTGCCGATGGAAAAGGTGCAGGTGAACACGATGTTTGCCGGTGGCTCCTTTGGCCGTCGCGCGACGCCGTCCGCGGACTATCAGGTGGAGGCGGCGCTGGCCTTTGCGGTCACTGACCGGACGCGTCCGGTCAAGCTGGTCTGGTCGCGTGAGGATGACGTGACGGGCGGCTATTACCGGCCTGCGGTGGCGCACCGGGTGCGGGTGGGGCTGGACGCCGAGGGCCGCATCACCGGCTGGGATCACCGGGTTGCGGCGCAGTCGATCATGAAAGGCACGGCCTTCGAGGGGATGGCGGTGAAGGATGGTGTTGACCACTCTGCGTTGGAGAGCGTGCCGGACACGCCCTACGCGCTGCCGGGCATGTTTGTCGGGCTGACGGATGTGGCCAAGGCGACCTCTGTGCTGTGGTGGCGGTCGGTGGGCAATACGCACACCGCCTATGTCATGGAAACCATGATGGATGAGGCGGCGGCTACCGCCGGGCGCGATCCGGTGGCGTTCCGGTTGGACCACCTGACCGGGGATGGGGCCGATCAGCGCCGTCTGGCAGAGGTGCTGACCAAGGCCGCCGATGAGGCGGGCTGGGGCCTGGCGCCAGAGGGGCGCGCGCAGGGGATTGCCGTGCACAAATCCTTTGGCAGCTACGTGGCCGAGGTGGTCGAGATCTCCGGCTCTGCCGAGGAGGGCGTGAAGATCGAAAAGGTGACCTGTGCCGTCGATTGCGGCATCCCGGTGAACCCCGACGTGATCAAGGCGCAGATGGAAGGCGGGATCGGTTATGGTCTGGGCCATGTCATGCGCGATGAGATCACGCTGACCGAAGGGGTCGTCGATCAGTGGAACTTCCCCGATTACGAGCCGTTGCGGATCAGCGATATCGCCGCCATCGACGTGCATATCGTGGGCTCTGGTGAGGCGCCTTCGGGCGTTGGAGAGCCGGGCACGCCGCCCGCCGGTCCGGCGCTGGCCAACGCGATTGCCGCCGCGGGCGGGCCGCGTGTGGTCGAACTACCGATGGTGAATGCCGGGGTCAGTTTCGCCTGACTTGATCGTGGCTGGATGAAAATGCGCCCGTCCCCTTGAGGGGCGGGCGTTTTTTTGTTGGCGTGGCGCGGTTGGGGACGGGTGGGAAATCCTTGCGTGATGGCACGGGGCGGGGCAGCGTGAGGTTGGAGGGGGTTGGTTTGCGTTACAGAAAATTCCACTTCAGATAATTCTGTAACTTTTTGTTGTGCGAATCCCCGGAATGCCGTATCTCGACCGTGTGGTCGATTAATGGGAGGAGAGTCGTTCATGGCAGCGTTCATCTGTGACGGGGTCCGCACGCCGATCGGTCGCTATGGCGGGGCATTGTCCTCTGTCCGGGCGGATGATCTGGCGGCCTTGCCGATTGCGGCCTTGATGGCGCGCAATCCCTCGGTGGACTGGTCGCGCGTGGACGAGGTCATCTATGGCTCGGCCAATCAGGCGGGCGAGGACAACCGCAACGTGGCGCGCATGGCGGCGCTGTTGGCGGGACTGCCGGAGGATGTGCCGGGGACCACGGTGAACCGTTTGTGCGCGTCGGGCATGGATGCGGTGGGCTTTGCGGCGCGGGGGATCAAGGCAGGGGACTATGACCTCTGCATTGCCGGTGGTGTCGAAAGCATGAGCCGCGCGCCTTTCGTGATGCCCAAGGCGACCAGCGCCTTTACCCGGGCGAACGCGGTTTTTGACACCACCATCGGCTGGCGGTTCGTGAACCCGAAGATGAAGGCGATGTACGGCACGGATTCCATGCCGGAAACCGCCGACAATGTAGCCGCCGATTACAACGTCAGCCGCGAAGATCAGGACGCCTTTGCGGCCCGGTCGCAGGCCCGCTGGGAGGCGGCGCAGGCGGAGGGGTTGTTCGCGGATGAGATCGTCCTGGTCGAGGTGCCGCAGCGCAAGGGCGATCCGGTTGTTGTCGATACTGATGAGCATCCGCGCCCCGGCACCACAGCCGAAAAGCTGTCCAAGCTGAAGGGTGTGAACGGCCCGGATCTGAGCGTGACGGCGGGCAATGCCAGTGGCGTGAACGACGGGGCGGCAGCGCTGCTGTTGGCGTCGGACGCGGCGGTCAGCGCGCATGGTCTGACGCCGATGGCGCGGGTTCTGGGCATGGCCTCTGCCGGGGTGGCGCCGCGCGTGATGGGGATTGGCCCGGTTCCGGCCAGCCGCAAGGTGCTGACCCGCCTTGGACTGAGCATCGACCAGATGGATGTGATAGAATTGAACGAAGCCTTTGCGGCCCAAGGGCTTGCCACGCTGCGCGAACTGGGTGTTGCGGACGACGATCCGCGTGTCAACGCGCAGGGTGGGGCGATTGCGCTGGGCCATCCGCTGGGCATGTCCGGCGCGCGGCTGGTGCTGACGGCAGCGCACCAGTTGCGGCGCAACGGCGGGCGCTATGCGCTCTGCACCATGTGTGTGGGCGTCGGCCAGGGGGCGGCGATCGTCCTCGAACGGGTTTGAGAATACGAGCAGGGAGGCTCAGATGTACGCACAGATGATCAAGTCGGAAGCGTCTCGGGAAGACCCGGAGAAGCTCGCCGAATTTCAGGCCCGCATAGACGCGGGCGACAAGATCGAGCCCAAGGACTGGATGCCGATGGGCTATCGCAAGACGCTGATCCGGCAGATCGGCCAGCACGCGCATTCCGAGATTGTCGGCCAACTGCCCGAAGGCAACTGGATCACCCGCGCGCCCACGCTGGAGCGCAAGGCGATCCTGCTGGCCAAGGTGCAGGATGAGGCGGGGCATGGTCTGTACCTGTACTGCGCGGCCGAAACGCTGGGCGTGACCCGTGATGAGCTGACAGAGATGCTGTTGGACGGGCGGATGAAATATTCGTCGATCTTCAACTATCCGACGCTGACATGGGCCGACATGGGCGCGGTTGGCTGGCTGGTGGATGGTGCGGCGATCATGAACCAGGTGCCGTTGCAGCGCACCTCCTTTGGCCCCTACAGCCGCGCCATGATCCGCATCTGCAAGGAAGAGTCGTTCCACCAGCGGCAGGGCTACGACATCATGATGAAGATGGCGAACGGCACGCCTGCGCAAAAGAAGATGGCGCAGGATGCGCTGAACCGCTTTTGGTATCCGTCGCTGATGATGTTCGGCCCCTCGGACAAGGAATCCGTGCATTCCGAACAGTCGATGGCGTGGAAGATCAAGATGAATACCAATGACGAGCTGCGTCAGAAGTTCGTCGATCAGACCGTGCCGCAGGCGGAATACCTAGGCCTGACCGTTCCGGACGAAAACCTGAAATGGAACGAGGAAACAGGGCATTACGAGTTTTCGCAGCCCGACTGGTCCGAATTCTTTGACGTGCTCAAGGGCAACGGCCCGTGCAACCGTGAACGTCTGGCGGCCCGGAACAAGGCCTGGGACGATGGCAAATGGGTCCGCGATGGGCTGCTGGCCCACGCCGAGAAGAAAACCGCAAGAAAGGTGGCCGCAGAATGAGTTCTCCGAATTCCGCATATCCCGACACGCCCGAAGCCACCAAACCCAAGCGCCATGAATGGCCGCTGTGGGAGGTGTTCATCCGCGGCCAGCACGGCATGAGCCACCGCCACGTTGGCAGCCTGCACGCGCCCGACGCCGAGATGGCGGTCAAGAACGCCCGCGACGTCTATACCCGCCGCAACGAAGGGGTTTCGATCTGGGTGGTCGAGGCGCGCCATATCGCGGCCTCGTCGCCCTCGGACAAGGGGCCGCTCTACGAGCCGTCCGAGAGCAAGGTCTATCGTCACCCGACCTTCTTTGACATTCCCGACGAAGTGGGGGCCATGTGATGACCCGCGAAGAGGCGTTTTTCGAATTCCTCTGCCGGATGGGGGACAATCCCCTGATCCTTGGCCACAGGGTCAGCGAATGGTGCGGTCTGGCGCCTGTTCTGGAAGAGGACATTGCGCTGGCCAATACCGCGTTGGACCTGATCGGCCAGACGCAGATGTGGTTGGGTTTGGCCGGTGAGGTCGAGGGGGCAGGGCGCAGCGCCGATGATCTGGCGATGCTGCGCGACGTCTGGGATTTCCGCAACGTGCTGCTGGCGGAACAGCCGAATGGGGATTTCGGCCAGACCATGATGCGGCAGTACCTGTTCGACCAGTTCCATGTGCTGTTGTTGCAGCGGTTGGCAGAGTCGTCGGACGAAAGGGTGGCCGGGATCGCGGCGAAATCCGTCAAGGAGGTGGCCTATCACGTCGAACGCTCGCGCGACACGGTGATCGGGCTGGGCGACGGCACGTCCGAAAGCCACCGCAGGATGCAGGCGGCGCTGGACCTGCTCTGGCCCTTTGCCGGTGAGATGTTCACCGATGACGCGGTCAGCGCGCAGATGGCAGAGGCCGGGATCGCGCCGCAACCGTCGACATTGCGCGCAGATTGGGATGCGGCGGTGCGGGACACGATGGCAGAGGCCACGCTGGTCATTCCCGACAGCGATTTTGCCCATGCCGGCGGCAAGACCGGCACCCGCCATACCGAACATCTGGGCCACCTGCTGACGCAGATGCAGTGGTTGCAGCGGGCCTATCCCGGCGCGACCTGGTAGGCGGCCATGACAGCGACAGTGGATCAGATCTGGGGCTGGCTGGACGAGGTGCCGGACCCCGAGATCCCCGTGATCTCGGTCGTCGATCTGGGCATCGTGCGCGAGGTCACGTTGGAGGGGGATACCGTAAAGGTGGCGGTGACGCCGACCTATTCGGGCTGTCCGGCGACGCGCGTGATCTCGATGGATATCGAGACGGCGCTGCGCGATCACGGGCTGGAGAAGATCCAGATCGAGACGCGCATTGCGCCGCCATGGACCACCGACTGGCTATCCGACAAGGGCCGCGCCAAGCTGGAAGACTATGGCATCGCGCCGCCGTCGCCTGCGGGTGGCCCGGACCGCTGCCCACGCTGCGGATCCGGGAATGTCACCCGTGTGAGCCAGTTCGGCTCTACCCCCTGCAAGGCGCATTGGCGGTGCAACGACTGTCTAGAGCCTTTCGACTATTTCAAATGCATCTGAGGAGGGTGGCCGATGGCGCGCTTTCATGAGCTGACCGTTCGGGACGTGAAAAAGACGATCCGCGACGCCGTTGTGGTGACGCTGGAGCCGAAGACCGGCGGGGATTTCGATTTCATCCAGGGGCAGTACCTGACCTTTCGCCGTGATTTTGACGGGACAGAGGTGCGTCGCTCCTACTCGATCTGCGCGGGCAAGGATGAAGGCATCTTGCAGGTGGGCATCAAGAAGGTCGAGGGCGGGGCCTTTTCCACCTGGGCCAACGAGGAGTTGCAGCCGGGCATGGTGCTGGAGGCGATGGAGCCGATGGGATCCTTTCACACGCCTCTGGACGATGGTGCGCGGCGCAGCTACCTCGGCTTTGCCGGTGGGTCGGGGATCACGCCGGTGCTGTCGATCCTCAAGACGGTATTGGCGCGCGAGCCGGGATCGGACTTCACGCTGGTCTATGCCAACCGGGGCGTGAACACGATCATGTTCCGCGAGGAACTGGAGGATCTGAAGAACCTCTACATGGGGCGGCTGAACGTGATCCATGTGCTGGAATCCGACGCGATGGACATCGAGCTGTTTCAGGGTCGGGTGGACGCGGAGAAATGCGCGGCGCTGTTCGAACATTGGATCGATGTGGAAAACGTCGACACCGCCTTTATCTGCGGGCCGGAACCGATGATGCTGGGCATTGCCAAGGCGCTGAAGGATCACGGTCTGACGGACGATCAGATCAAGTTCGAGCTGTTCGCCAGCGCCCAGCCCGGGCGGCTGGCGCGCAAGGCGCGCGCGGCAGAGGTGGGAACGCAGGCGCAGCGGACACAGGCGACGGTGACGCTGGACGGGACCTCTCGCAGCTTTGAGATGGACAAGGATGTGTCGGTGCTGGACGCGGCCTTGGGCAATGCGCTGGACGCGCCCTATGCCTGCAAGGCGGGGGTCTGTTCTACCTGCAAGTGCAAGGTTCTGGAAGGCGAGGTCGAGATGGTCGCCAACCACGCGCTGGAGGATTACGAGGTCGAGCGGGGTTATGTCCTGTCCTGTCAGGCCTATCCGCTGACCGACCGCGTGGTCGTGGATTACGACCAGTAAGGGAGGGTGAGATGAGCGACGAGATGAACATTGCCGACTACCTGAAACAGGGCGGCAAGCTGACCAACCCTGCAAACGTGCCGCCGCGCTATCGTGCCGAGCTGATGAAGCTGATGAGCACCTTCGTCGACAGCGAACTGGCGGGTGCGGCGGGGTTTGCCGATGTGATCAACGAAGGTCCCGGCATCAAGGAACGCATCGCGGCAGCCAAGATCGTGCTGGAAAAGACCGACCACGCCGACAAGGTGCTGCGCCTGATGGGAGAGTTCGGCGCCAATACCGACCGCTACGCCAACGCCCATCCCTGGACCGACCGCGCGCCGCGCGACACCGCGCCGGGCAACACCCGCAACCAGCACGACATGCGGCTGTCGGTGCTGAACTACCCGCTGGCGGGCTGGGCCGACGCGGTGGTGATGAACCTCTGCATGGGCCATGCGGTGGTGGTGCAGCTGGAGGACATGGCGCGTGCCTCTTACCAGCCGCTGGCCGAGGCCATGCGCGAGGTGCTGCCGGGGGAACGGCGGCACGCGGAACTGGCGGAGGAAGGTCTGACGCGGTTGGCGTCTCAGGGGCAGGGTGCCGCGATTGCCGAAAGCCTCGCCTACTGGCGGCCGCGTGTCGCGGTGATCTTTGGCGACCCGTCCGAGGAACGAATGTCGCAGCTGCGGGCATGGGGCCTGCGCCATGCCGCGGCCGCAGAGATGCGCGCCGACTGGGAGGTGCGGCTGGATGCGGCGCTGAGCCGGCTGGGCCTGACCGAAGCTGCCTGAACGTCGCCGGCTGAACGACACAGTGGATACCGCCGGGCAAAGCCCCGGCAGGAAAGGGAGGAAGGATGAACCTTCTTGACGTGAAGAGCTTTGCCGCCGGGCAATGGATCGCGCCGGGTGCCGGTGCGCGCAACATTGCCAATGCCGTGACCGGCGAGGTCATGGCGCAGGCGGGCAACGATGCGCTGGACGTGCAGGCGATGCTGGACTGGGCGCGGACGCGCGGCGGGTCGGCCCTGCGCGCGATGACCTTTCACCAGCGGGCCAAGATGCTGAAGGCGCTGGCGCAGCACCTGTCGCAGCACAAGGAAGCGCTCTATGATCTGTCCTTTGCCACCGGGGCCACGGCCAAGGATCACCTTCTGGACATCGACGGCGGCATCTCCACGCTGTTTGTCTTTGCCTCCAAGGGGCGGCGCGAATTGCCCGATGCGCAGGTCTATCTGGACGGCGAGATCGAACAGCTGTCCCGCTCCGGCCAGTTCCTTGGCCACCATATCTGCACGCCATTGCAAGGGGTTGCCGTTCATATCAACGCCTTCAACTTTCCGGTCTGGGGCATGCTGGAGAAACTGGCGCCGACGCTGCTGGCCGGGGTTCCGGCCATCGTGAAACCGGCGACGGCCACCTGTTATGTCACCGAACTGGCGGTGCGGCTGATGCTGGAGTCCGGCATCCTGCCTGAGGGTGCGCTGCAGCTGGTTTCTGGCGGGTTGGGCGACATGCTGGACCATCTGGGTGCGCAGGATGTGGTCAGCTTTACCGGCTCTGCCGATACGGCGCTGAAGCTGCGGTCCGCGCCGCACCTGCTGAAAAACGCGGTGCGGTTCGTGGCCGAACAGGACAGCCTGAACGCCTCTATCCTTGGGCCGGACGCGGTGTCGGGTACGCCGGAATTCGATCTGTTCATCAAGGAAGTGCACCGCGAGATGACGGTGAAGGCGGGGCAGAAATGCACCGCGATCCGCCGCATCATCGCGCCACAGGAACAGGTGCCTGCGGTGATCGAAGCGTTGTCGGCGCGGCTGGCGGCTACGGTGATCGGTGATCCTCGGGCCGAGGGCACGCGTATGGGGGCGCTGGTCTCCACCGGGCAACGGCGCGATGTGCTGGAAAAGGCCGCGCTGATCGGATCGGAGGCGGAGCGGGTTTACGGCGATCCCGAGAGTTTCGAGGTGCAGGGCGCGGATGCCGAAAAGGGCGCGTTCCTGACGCCGATGCTGTTCCACTGTGCGGACCCCGATGGCGCGCAGCGGGTGCATGACACAGAGGCCTTTGGCCCGGTGTCGACGGTGATGGGTTACCGCGATCTGGGCCATGCGGTGGCGCTGGCCAATCGCGGCGGCGGGTCCCTTGTGGCGTCCGTCATCACCCATGATCCGCAGGTCGCGCGCGAGGTCGCGCTGGGCGCGGGGGCGTTCCACGGGCGGCTCTATTTCAACAACCGCGACAGCATGAAGGAAAGCACCGGCCACGGTTCGCCGCTGCCGCATCTGGTGCATGGCGGGCCGGGCCGTGCTGGCGGCGGTGAGGAAATGGGCGGCGTGCGTGGCGTGATGCACTACATGCAGCGCACCGCCATTCAGGGCAGCCCCCAGATCCTCAGCGCCATTGGCGAACGCTGGGTACCAGGGGCGGCAGAGGTCGACGCGGGCGCGCATCCCTTTACCCGCACCTTCGAGGCGCTGCAGATCGGTGAGACCCTGCGCGCCGGTCCCCGTGTGATCACGCTGGAGGACATCGCCCATTTCGCCGAGTTCACGGGCGACACCTTTTACGCGCACATGGACGAAGAAGCCGCCGCGAGGAACCCGTTTTTCCCCGGTCGCGTGGCGCATGGTTACCTGCTGCTCAGTTTTGCGGCGGGTCTGTTCGTTGAGCCGAACGAGGGGCCGGTTCTGGCCAATACAGGGCTGGACGGGCTGCGATTCATGAAGCCGGTGGTCGCGGGCGATGAATTGCGTGTACGCTTGACCGTGAAACAGAAAACCCCCCGGAACGAGGAATACGGCGAGGTGCGCTGGCACGTGACGCTGACCAATCAGGACGGGGACAAGGTGGCGGAATACGAGCTGCTGACGATGAACGCCTATGGGGGCTGATGGACGACACGACATTTGACAGAGTGGTGGCCGATCTGCGGGGCGAGGATGCCCCGCGTGTCTGGTCCTTGCTGGTCACCGTCTTCGGCGAATTGGCGCAGGACGGGTCCAGCATCTCGGCCAGTGTGTTGAGCCAGATCACCGCGCGGATCGGGATCAAGCCCGAGGCCATGCGCGTGGCCCTGCACCGCCTGCGAAAGGACGGCTGGATCGAAAGCGAACGGCGTGGACGCAGCAGCGACTACCGTCTGAGCCCCCAGGGCCGGGAAGAAACCGTAAAGGCCAGCCCGCGTATTTACGGCGGCGCGGCCTCCGAGGCCTGTTGGCTGGTACTGTCGGACCCGGGCGGCGACGGCGCCCTGTGTAACCGGGGCGTCTGGGTCACTTCCAATATCGGGATTTTGCCGGCCCTTCCCGAAGGGGCGGAGGTTTTTGCCACGCGGATCGAGGATGGCGCCGATCTGCCCGGCTGGATGCGTGACCGGCTGTGCCCGCCAGAGACCTTGGCGCTGGCCTGTGCGCTGGGCGCGCGTCTGGCGCAGCTGACAGAGGCGCTGGAGTCGGCTCCCGATCCCGACACGCTGCAACAGACGGTGCTGCGGGTGCTGATCGTACATGAATGGCGCAGGATCGTGCTCAAGATGCCGCTACTGCCGGATCATGTCTGGCCCGAGGTTTGGGCCGCTGCGGGATGCCGCGACAAGGTCGCCCGGCTGCTGGCGCTGTTGCCCCGACAGGATCCGGAGGCGCTGAACGCGGCATTGGCCGCCTGAGGGCGAGATGTTGTCACTGACCATTCGGTCAGCTAATTTGCCGCGCGAAGCTGCGGATTTTTCCGTGGCAACAGGAAGAGAGGCCCCGTGGCACGCCCCATTGCAAAGGATCATGACGAGAAACGCGCACAGATCCTGAATACAGCGGCGCGGGTCTTTGCCGCCGAAGGGTTCGACCGGGCGTCGATGAACCAGATTGCCTCGGCCTGCGGAATCTCCAAGGCGAATATCTATCATTATTACGCCGGCAAGGACGCGTTGCTGTTCGACTTGCTGGACAATTACCTGCGCACGTTGAAGGCGCGGGTTTGCGAGGACGTCGACGCGACCCTGTCGCCGGAAGAGCGGTTGCTGGCGACGATACGGGCGGTGTTGCGGGCCTACCAGGGGGCCGACGACCATCACAAGGTGCAGATCGCCAGCACCAGCGCGTTGCCCGAGGACAGGCAGAAGGTGCTGCGCGCCTATCAGCGGGACATGGTCACGCATCTTTCGGCCATTCTGACCGATATCGCGCCCGAGCGGCTGAAAGACGATCCCAAGACGCTGCGGGCAACCACCATGTCGATCTTTGGCATGCTGAACTGGTATTACATGTGGAACTCGGGCGCCGGATCAGAGGCGCGCGAGGATTATGCGCAACTGGTGACGAACCTGACCCTCAAGGGCCTGAACGGGATCCGACTCTAAAGGGTAAAGGCGGCGCGGAACGCCTCCAGCGCGGTTTCCGGGTCACGCTTGGCAAAGCCTTCGAAGCCGACGGGGCCCTCATATCCCATGTCGGCCAGCGCGCGGGCGATCACCGGATAGTTCATCTCTCCGGTTCCGGGTTCGAACCGACCGGGGTTGTCCGCCACCTGGTATTCGCCGATCCAGGGCAGGCAGGCCTCTGCCCAGCGGATCACGTCACCTTCGCCGATCTGCGTGTGATAGAGGTCAAGGTTGATGCGCAATTGCGGGCGGTTCACCGTCGAAACGAGGCTCAACACGTCCTCAGATGAGTTGAACGGACAGCCCGGATGTTCGCGCAGGTTGAGGTTTTCAAGGGTGAAGGTCACGCCTTCTTCCTCTGCCATGTCGCAGATGCGGTGCAGGGTATCGCGCGCCCTCAACCACATGCCCGGCGCGACATGGGCCATCTGCGGGATCGGAATGCCCATGTCGCCAAGACCGGTGCCGTGCAGGTTCAGCCGCTGCACGCCCAGCCGTTTGCCTACCTGCGCGGTTTCCCGCGCCGATTTCAGCAGCAGGTCCGCGCCGTCCGCATCCGCCAGTCGCCCTTCGAGATAGCCGTTCATGATGGTGAAGGTCGCGCCGGTCTTTTCCAACGCGCCAATGTCCCATGCGGGCCAGTTCCACAGACCGACGCCAAAGCCCATCTCCCTGAGGCGGCTGGCCCGCCACGCGATCGGTTTGTCCTGCCACAGCATTTCGGCACAGGCGGCGAGTTGGAATGCCATTATCTTGGTCCTCATCAATGGCGCGGACGGCGGCGCGGTCCGGCGTTGGTCAGATGTCCTGCGGTTTGAAATCCGCAGGGGCGGAGGGCATCACGCCCTGCAAGAGGGCGACGGATTTTTCCAACCCCTCCAGCGCGTTCAGCAGAACGTCCTCATGTTCGATTGACAGCCATCCGTCGTAGCCGCCCATCCGAAGGCGGTAGCAGAACTGCCGCCACCATTCCTCTCCATGGCCGAAGCCCAGTGTAACGTAGCTCCACGACCGTTCTGGAATGTCCATCAGCGAACCGTTTTCCAGAAGGGAGGTGGTCGCCTGCACTGGGGCGTTCAGCATCGTGTCCTTGGCGTGCACATGGTAGATCGACTCTGCCAGCGCCTCTGCAGCGATCAGCGGATCGGCCCCCATCCAGAACAGGTGGCTGGGGTCGAGGTTGGCACCCACCACGGGGCCGACCATTTCCCGCAGTTTCAGCAGCGAGGGTACGTTGTAGACGCATTGGTTGCCGTGCAATTCCAGCGCGATCTGGCGGACGCCGCTTTCGCGGGCGACGGCAACGGCCCCTTCCCAGAAGGGGATCAGCACCTCTTCCCACTGAAACCGCAAAATTTCCTGCGTTTCCGGCGGCCAACTGGACACCACCCAGTTGGGCATGGTGTCGGTTCGCGATCCCGCAGGCAGGCCCGACATGGTGCAGACCGTGCCGATGCCCATCTCTCCGGCCAGGCGGATCGTGTCCATCAGGCAATCGCCCTGCGCGCGGTCGGTGGGGTGCAGCGGGTTGCCGTTGGCGTTGAGGCTGATGACCTTCAAACCGCGGCTTTCGAAGGCGTTCAGAAAGGCCCTGCGCGCCTCGGCGCTGGATTTCATTGCCTCAAGGTCGAAATGCGGCGCGGTGGACCAGCCGCCGGTGTTGACCTCGACCCCCGAGACGCCCATGCGGACCGCGTGATCCAGCATGTCTTCAAAGGACAGGCCGCCGAGGCTGTCAGATACGAAACCCAGTTTCATTCATTGTTCCTTTCGTAGAAGGCGGGTTTCGCGATCAATGACAGGGAAACCTTGATACCTTCTTTCAGTGCTTCGACGCCGGCCTCTGCCACACGGGCCGCGCAGTAGCCGTCCCAGCAGTCTGATCCGATGCCGGGAAAGGTGCCGGAGTTCACGAAATCAACGAAGGCGCGGTTCTGGCGCACATAGGCCTCGTGATAGCGACCGCGCCAATCGACGTCATAACGCGTGGCTGAGCACAGTTTGATGTCGGTGCGCGTGTAGGCGATATTGTTCATGGAAATGCTGCCGGCCTCACCCACCAGCTCGGCGCGCACGTCATAGCCGTAGGCGGCGTTGTTGTTGATCTCGATGGTCACCAGCTGATCAGTGTCTGTTTCCAGCACCATGACAACCGGGGCCACCACACCGTCAGAGCGTTTCGGTTGATAGGCCGAAATCGTGGTGTATTCGCAGCCCAGAACATGGCGGATCACGTCGAATTCATGCGGGGCGGAATTGGTGATCGCCATGGCGCCGGTGAAGTCGGCATTGGGCGTTTCCACGTTGCGGTGAAAGTTGTGCATCATCAGGGCGCGGCCCAAAAGTCCCGCGTCCAGCGCGGCCTTCATCTCGACATAGGATTGGTCGAACCGGCGCATGAAGCCCAACATGACTTGCCGGGCGCCTGCGGCCTCTTCGGCCTGCATGACCTCGATACATTCGGCAGAGGATTGAGACAGCGGCTTTTCACAGAGCACGCGCTTGCCTGCGGCGATGCAGGCCCGTGACAGCGGGGCATGGGTGAAATCGGGGCTGGCGATGATCACGGCGTCCACGTCGTCGCGGGTTATGACAGCCTCTGGCGCGCTGGCCACGTGCTGCGCGCCGCAGGCATCGGCCACGGCCCGGGCCCGCCCCGCGTCCATGTCGCAGACCAGTTGCAGGCTGGCCCCCGGCAGATCCTCGGCCACGATCCTTGCGTGGTCTGCCCCCATGAGCCCTGCGCCAATCACCGCAATCCGTATGCTCATCATCGCCTCCGTCGATACATTTACCCGTGATGACCCGCCGGAATCTCCGCCGGTCGGTTTTCAGCGGACAGCTTGGCAGCTCACCGGCTGCGCGTGCGTCCGGCATCCAAAGCCGGTCCAGCGCAGGGCCGACAGGTCTTTTTTCCAACGTCCGGATTGCGGAACCTTGCCCCATGACCGCGTGTGCGGTCCTCCTCCGGGGGTGGGGTCCATCTCCTCCACTTGCGGCGTCATTATCGCGATTGGTTTCGCTTCGGGAAGTGGGCCGTCGGCCGATCCTGATGTTATTCGCATCATTAGTTCGGCGGGGTGACCGTGCGGTGAGTCGCCCATTTTGGGAGGCTTGCCAAACCGGGTTTTGACGTTCTTGATGTCTCACGCATCACCAAGAGGCTGTCATGATCGATTTGCCCTCAAAGACCCGCTGGAAAGGCCCGACGATCCAGCAGATCGCGGAGTTGTCCGGGGTCGGCACCGCCTCTGTTGATCGGGTTCTCAACAACCGTGCGGGTGTTCGGGAAGTGACCCGCAAGCGCGTGCTGGCGGCGCTGGAAAAGCTGAATTCAGAGAAACGCGACGGGCCGCAGTCCTGCGAGATCCGGCTGTTCTGCGAGTCCGGAGAGGCCTTCAATCAAGCTGTGGAGCAGGCGGCGGCGCAGCTCAACCGCTCTGAGCCGGGAATGCAGCTTACCTGCCATTTCGTGTCGACGGACGCATTGGTCGCCACGCAGTTCGCCCGCCGGTTCGAGGAAGAAGGCGCGCAGGCGGACGGGGCGATCATCGTGGCGCGCGAACATCCGGCCATCAACCGCGCGGTGCGCAAGCTGGTGGGATCGGGTGTTCCGGTCGTCTGCCTGACCACCGATCTGCCCAGTTCGCGCCGGTCCGTCTACGTGGGCAACGATCAATACGCGGCGGGCAGCGTGGCGGCGCAGCTGATCGGGCGGGCGCTGCCGGAGGAGACCCGCAATCACATCCTGCTGGTCATGTCGGTGCCGTTCCGGTCACAGCAGGAACGGGAAATGGGCTTTCGCCGGGTGCTGCGTAGCGAGTTTCCGCACCTCAAGATCGAGGAGCGCCTGATTTCGGACGACAGGCCCGCCACGACGCATCGTCAGATGATGAAGTATCTTGCCGCCAACGGGCACCCGGCGGCGGTCTACAACGTGGCCGGGGCGAACCGGGGCGTCGCGCTTGCGCTGGAGGAGGCCGGGATCGCCGACAGGACTATTTTCGTCGGGCATGAACTGACCCGGAACTCTCGGCTGTTGCTGGAATCCGGGGTCATGGATTACGTGATTTCGCACAATTTCTATGAAGAAGTCCGTGCGGCGGTACGCTGGATCAGCAACTGGGCGGAGGGAACGATGTCCTCGCCGACGACGACGCAGATCCTTGTCCATACCAAGTACAACTGCGATCTTTGAGGCTTGGAACTGTCGCGCAGCTTGGCCATTTGTGGGGCCTGCGCCGTTGTCTGTCTGCGATCGGCCGACGTGCAATTCTCTCTGGTGTCCAAGACGTTGTTGCCGCTTTATGGCGCCAGCGATGCGGATGAGGGGAGGCCCCCCGGTAACACGCTGCGGCGGAACGATCTGACACCGGCATTTCCGGTGGCCAGTGACACGGCCATCAGGCGCAGGTCGGCACCATCGGCGGGTGCGTTTGTCCGGCAAGGCGGCGGAGCGATGGCGGCGCGCATCGGATCACATGACGAAGGAGACGTGAGATGATCAGAAACAAGGTCCGGGACATCTGGGCGGCGGGCAATCCGGTGTTGCATGGCTGGCTGTCCGTCGGCAGCCCGTTCACCGCAGAGATCATGGCGGAACAGGGCTATGACGCCATCACGGTCGACGTGCAGCATGGCGCGCTCAGCTATTCCGATGTCTTGCCGATGTTTCAGGCGATGCGGGCCTCTGGCGTGGTTCTGGGCGCGCGGGTGCCCTGGCTGGAACCGGGGATCATCATGAAGATGCTGGATGCCGGCGCGTTGCAGATCATTTGCCCGATGATCAGCACCGCCGAACAGGCCGCGGAATTCGTCAGCTACCTGCGCTATCCGCCGAAGGGAAATCGCAGTTTCGGCCCGACGCGGGCGCAACTCGCCCTTGGCCCCAATATCGCGGAAGAGGCCAATGATCAGGTGATCGGCTGGGCCATGGTGGAAACCCGGGAGGCGATGGACAATCTGGATGCCATCGCGGCGACGCCCGGTCTGGACGGCATCTATGTCGGGCCTGCTGATCTGACCCTGTCGCTGCATGAAGGCCGTCTGCCCGCAGGGCTGGACCGCGAAGAACCTGAAATGATCGAGGTCCTGCAGAAGATCGCCCGAACCTGCCGCGCGGCGGGCATCAAGGCAGCCCTGCATTGCGGCAGCGCCGACTACGCCGCGCGCGCAATCGGATGGGGGTTCCACATGACAACCGTCTCGGGCGATTCCCGCCTGCTGGCGGCCGCTGCCGCAGCCAGCGTAAAGTCCTTTCGGGACAAGACGGGGAGGTCGGAAGGGGCGTCGCCTGACCATACAGGTTACTGACCACGGGCGCGGGCCCGAAGCCCCGGCAATCTGCGGGTTTGGCAATGATCGTTGTGAAGACGGCTGGCCTTTGCAATGCGTGTCGGGTTTGCCAACCAGACCCAGCCTTTTGACCCCGCTGGGGCGAAAGAGCGCTCTGCTGGATGTGGGCGGAGGCCTTGCGCCTCATGGCGCGCGACTTCGACTGCCGGGTCGCGGAGCTTCTGGTCCGCATCGCCGTGCTCAACGGCTATACGGCGCTCGGCATACCCGTCACGGAAGCTGTGGGATATGTCCGTCCGGGGACAAAAGCCCAAGAATGCAAGCCCCTGCTATCCCTTCCCTTTGCCGAAAAGCGCCGGTCGATTGACCGCATTCCGTGGCCGGATGTCCTGCGGCCTGAGCCACATTTTCGGGCAGTTTTCCGTCATTCCCCCACGGCAATTGAAAAGAAATTCTCGCAAAACTGTTACAACAATATGAGAGTAGGCGGCATCAGTACCAGGGGGATAGGACTATGGGTTTCTTTCGGACCGCGCCCAAGGGCGGAAAATCGCATCCGGACAAGTTCAGCCTGAACGACATCATCTTCGGCAGCAACGCCGATGATGAGATCGACAGCGGCATGGGCTACGACACGGTTTTTGCCCGCCGGGGTGACGATATCGTGCGGCTGGGCGAGAGCGGCCTTGTCTTTGGCGGCTGGGGTGATGACCTGATCTTTGGCGGCACCGGTTCACTTCGTGCGTTCGGAGGATTTGGTGATGACACCATCTGGCTGGCAGAGGGATACAACCATGTCGACGGCGGCCATGGTTTCGACACGGCGGTAATCTCTGGCTCGATCACCGAGTATTCGATCACCGCACGCGGTCGCAACACGACGATCCTGTCCTCGGGCGATGGCTCGGACGTGCTGAAATCCATCGAGGCGCTGCAATTCGACGATTTCACCTTTTACACTGACGGTCGGAACAACGCCGTTCTGGCTGGTGACGACACGGCGAGCATTGCGGAAAACGACGTGCTGACGATCGCCGGGGCGGCGCTCCTGTCCAACGATCTGGATTTTGATGGCGACACGCTGACGCTTGTCTCGGTCGATGCGACCAGCGCGGCGGGCGCCAGTGTCAGCTTTGACGGCACGGACGTGACCTATACGCCGGGCGCGTTGTTCGACGCGCTGGCCGAAGGAGAGACCACGACCGACAGCTTTACCTACCAGGTCAGCGATGGCGCGGGCAGCATCGTCAGCGCAACCGTGACCGTCACGGTCGAGGGCCGCAATGACGCGCCTATTCTGACGATCGACACTGCCTATGATGTGGCAGAGAACACCACCGGCGTCGCCGCCGCGCTGACCGCCAGCGATGTCGATGGCGATTCACTGACCTATTCGCTGTCCGGGGCGGACGCGGGTTTCTTCATCATCGACACCCTGACCGGCGCTCTGGATTTCGCCGCGGCACCGGATTTTGAGACCCCGCTCGATGCCGATGGTGACAATGTCTATGACCTGACCGTCACCGTCAGCGACGGGTTGGCCAGCGACAGCCGCGACATCGCTGTGACCGTCACCGACGTGGTCGAGATCGACGCCCGCATCAACGAATTGCACTACGACAATGCAGGCTCGGACTCCGGCGAATTCGTCGAGGTGCGCGTCGGCGCGGGGCAGGATGCCTCGGCCCTTGGCGTGGTGCTCTATAACGGGTCGAATGGCACATCCTACAATTCGCTGTCGCTGCCGGCCGCACCCACGTCGACCTCAGGCGGGTATGATTATTACCTGATCGAACTGCCTTCGAACGGCTTGCAGAACGGCAGCCCGGATGGGCTGGCACTGGTCCATGGCACGCAGGTGCTGGAATTCCTGTCCTACGAGGGAACGCTGATCGCGACGGACGGCCCGGCTGTCGGGCTGACCTCGACCGATATTGGCGTGGCCGAAAGCGGGTCTACCCTCGTCGGTGCTTCACTGGAACGGGACGAAGATGGTGACGCATGGTCCGTGGCCGAAACGGACACCCGCGGCCTGAACAACGATTATGAGCCGCCCTTCGTTGGCCGCATCAACGAGCTTCACTATGACAACGCGGGCACCGACGTCGGCGAATTCGTCGAGGTGCGCGTCGCGGCAGGCACCGATGTCTCAGCCACGACGGTCGAGTTGTACAACGGCTCGAACGGATCGCTGTACAACACCCTGTCATTGACAGGCATGCTGGCCAGCACGTCTGGCGGATATGACTACTATCTGATCGAACTGCCCTCGAACGGCTTGCAGAACGGCAGCCCGGACGGTCTGGCGCTGATCAACGACGGCGCGGTCGTCGAATTCCTGTCCTACGAGGGAACGCTGACCGCGACGGATGGCACGGCCGTAGGCCTGACCTCGACCGATATCGGTGTCTCCGAACCCTCGTCGACCGAGGTAGGGTTCTCTCTGCAACGGAACGAGGACGGCGACGACTGGCGCGAAGCCGAGGCCGACACCCGCGGCGCGGCCAACCTTGCCGTGGCTGCGCCCTTCGTGGGCCGCATCAATGAGGTCCACTACGACAATGACGGCACCGATGTCGGTGAGTTCGTCGAGATCCGCGTCGCCGAAGGCACCGATGTCTCCGGTACCACGGTTGAACTTTACAACGGGGCCAACGGGTCGGTCTATAACACGCTGTCCCTGCCTGCATCCCCGGCCAGCACCTCGGGCGGCTATGATTACTACCTGATCGAGCTGCCTTCGAACGGTCTGCAGAACGGCGCGCCCGATGGACTTGCGCTGATCAACGACGGCGCCGTGGTCGAGTTCCTGTCCTATGAGGGCAGTCTGACCGCCACCGGCGGAACGGCGGCGGGCCTGACATCGACGGATATCGGCGTGCAGGAAACCTCTTCGACCCTTGTGGGCCATTCGCTGCAACGGGACGAGGCAGGCGACAGCTGGGCCGAACCCGCCGCCGAAACGCGGGGCATTGCCAACGACGGAACCGTTGGCGGCGGCGCGATCCCGGCGCCTTACGCCTTTGACTTCGAGGCCGAGTTTGCCACGGCGGACTGGCAAGCGGTCTCTGTCGATGGCGACGCGGCGAACACCTGGTACGACGCCAGCTTCAGCGGCGATGGCTTTGCCGCCGTCAACGCCTTTGGCGACAGCGTGGCGGCAGACGACTGGCTGATCTCGCCCGAGATCGACATCTCAGGCCTGACCAACCCGGTTGTCAGCTTTGCCAACACCAAGAACTTCGACGATACCGGTCTGGCCGACCCCGAAGTAACCTTCCTCTATTCGACCGACTACAGCGGCAGCGGCGATCCTTCGACCGCCACGTGGATCGAACTGCCTTACAGCGCCTCAACCGGCAGCTACGCGGAAACGCAATCGGGTGAAATCGACCTCTCTGGCGTCCCTGCGGGTGCGGTGCATTTCGCCTTCCGCTATCAATCCTCGGGTACGGGGGGCGGCAGCAGCTCGCTGTGGCAGATCGACGATTTCTCGGTGGGCGAGGCGACGGTTACACCTCCGCCGCCGAGTGAGACCACGCTGATCTCGACCATTCAGGGCAGCGGCAGTGCGTCCTTCCTTGAAACGCAGGTCGTGACGGTCGAGGCGATCGTGGTCGGAGATTTTCAGGACGGGGCCGACGGCGTCGATGGCGATCTGGACGGTTTCTATCTGCAAGAAGAAGACAGTGATGCGGATGGCGACCTGCTGACCTCGGAGGGCATATTCGTCTACGAAGGGGCGCTTTCGCTGATGAACGTGCAGGCCGGTGACCTCGTGCGCGTCACAGGCACCGTGGCCGAATTCTTTGGCGAGACGCAGCTTTCTTCGATCACTGCAATCGAGGTGGTCAGCAACGGCAATCAACTGCCCACCGCTGCCACGATCACTTTCCCGGTGGCCAATGTGCTCACCAACTCGGACGGCGCGCTGATTGCCGATCTGGAGGCCTATGAGGGGATGCTGGTCACCGTACCGCAGGAGATGACGGTCAGCGATCTGTTCACCCTGGGACGATTTGGCGACATCGGCCTGAACGCGCAGGGTCTGGTAGAGACATTCACACAGGCCAACGCGCCGGATGTTGCCGGGTTCAACGCCTTCATCGAAGAGCAGGTCAGAAACACGCTGATCATCGATGACGGACAGACGGTACAGAACCCCTCTGTCATTCCCTTCGAGATCGCCGGAGAGCCCGGCCGCATCGCAGGTGAGTTCGACGCCGAAGACGCGCTGAGCGCGGGCGATACCGCCGTGGACCTGACCGGCGTGTTGCGCTACTCGCGCGGGTCCGGCGGCTCGGGTGACGAGATCTACCGCCTGAACCTGACGCAGGACGCGGGGTTCGTGGACTCCGCTCCGCGCGATACAGTTGCGCCGGATGTCGGTGGCTCGCTGACCGTTGCCTCTTTCAACGTTCTGAACTTCTTCACCTCGCTGGGTGACGAAGGTCTGACCGCCGGACCAAGCGGGCTGGACGTGCGCGGTGCCGATGACGCCGAGGAATACGCCCGGCAGTTGGACAAGCTGGTATCGGCAATCACCGCGATGGATGCGGATGTGATCGGGCTGACCGAGCTTGAGAACGAGATCGGGGACCAGAACGGCGACGGCCAGTTTGCACTGGGTGCGCTGGTTGACGCCCTGAATGCGGCGGACCCTTCGTCCGATTACCAATACGTCGATCCGGGCGTCGACTATGTCGGCAGCGATGCGATCATGGTCGGGCTCATATATGACGCAAACGCGGTCCGGATCGCCCCCGGCACCACCGTCGAGATCCTGACCGATGCCGATCTTGCAGGTCTGGGTGTCGATCCCGGCAACCCGGTCTTCGAGGGATCGGGCACCAGCCGCGTTCCGCTGGCAGCCAGCTTTGAGGAGATCGCCACCGGCGAGGTCTTTACCGTTGCCGTCAACCACCTGAAATCCAAGGGCTCGGTCAGTCCCTTCGGCAACAACGCAGGGATCGGTGACGGCACCGGCAACAACAATGAGGCCCGCACACAGGCTGCCGCCGCGATCGACGCCTGGCTGGACAGCGATCCCACCGGATCGGGCGACGGCGACGTGTTGATCATCGGCGACCTGAACGCCTACGCTAAGGAAGACCCGATTACCCTGCTGGAAAGCGAAGGGTATCAGAACATGGTCGAGGCTTTCCTGGGCTCGGACGAGTTCGAACTGTCCTTCGGCTTTCCGGTCGATCTGGATCTGGCTCCGCAGGCACAGACCTTTGGCGCGCTGGACCATGCGCTGGCCAGCGGGTCCCTTGCGGGTCAGATCACCGGTGCGGCAGAATGGCGGATCAATGCGCTGGAAGCGTCGGCTCTGGACTACAACACCAACTTTGCCCCGCTGGATCAGGTGGACGACCTTTACGGTGCCGACCCGTACCGTTCCTCTGACCACGATCCGCTGCTGATCGGCCTCAATCTGGGCGGCACCCTGCTGGTATGACCCGATCTGTTTGATCGGGGCCACAGGTCTCAACTCCACGCGGCGGCTGATGCGTTGCCGCGTGTCGTTTTTCCTGGCAACGCTTAAGGGCAGACCTTGTCCTCAGTGTTCTGGACAAGCCCGCGACGTGACCGACAAGGGCATCTGCGTTCCGGTTCAGAATGTCGCCATTGGGTCCGACATGGGGGCGATCATGCCGCCATGCCTCCAGACATTCGATGCGGGGATATCGAACCCCGTCAGGCCATCAGGCGTCCGCGCGCTGGACGCTTTTGCGTTGCCGCAAGATAGGCCTTCCATCCACCGTATTCTGTGATGTCCACGGCCTGTCCCATCGCGCAGCTTTCGCAGATGAAACCGTTCACCTGCCGACCGTCGGACAGCCGGATCGTCCCTAGGCCAAGCGGAGCCGGAATGAGCTTTAAAAAGCTGCCCAAGGCGCTTTCGGGAAGCCGCCAGATTTCCAGTGCAATTTCCGCCCCCTTGCTTTCGAGATCCCGGACAAGGCCCGGTTTCGGCGGTGTTGTATCGGCAAGCGCATAGAGCCGGAATTCCGGCGACGAGGTCACCGTTTCGAGCAGAAAACCCCCGCGGTCGGTCAGCTGGTGGTTCAACGGCATCCCGGTCAGATGCGCACCGACAACGGCGATGTCGATGTATCGCCCATCTTCCGCATCGGGGTCGTCTTGCGCTGTGACGGCAAGGCAATCGCGTCCGGTTGTCGGGGACAACAGGCGATGCACCTCCCCGCCCAGACGGGCAAGAGCGCCGTCGGTGAAGGCAGGCGCGACAAGCGTTACACCTGCAGGCAACCCGTCAGCGCGAAACCCGGCCGGAATGGCAATCGCGGCATAGTCCAGGAGGTTGACGCAGTTGGTGTAGTAGCCCAGCTGCTTGTTGAGCAGGATCGGTTCCGCCTCCAGCTCTGCCAGGGAATAGAACGACGGGGTGGTCGGGACCAGCATCACGTCGATGTCGTTCCAGATCACATCAAGCGCGACCTTCGCCTCTGCCGCCTTGTAGATCGCGTCGAAGGTATCGACCGCGCTGGATTTCAAGCCGTCCTCGACGATCTTCCGCGTGATCGGGTGCAGCGGATCGGGCGAGGCCTTTAGCCAGGGCGTCATGGCATGGGTGCGTTCGGCCACCCAGGCGGATTCGTAGAGCAGTCGCGCGGTTGCGGCGAAGGGATCGAAATCGAACGGGACAAGCGTGTACCCCGCCTTGGTCAGAGCGGTGCAGGCCTCGGCGTAATTATCCGCCGCAGATGTATCGCCAAAGAATTCGAGCGACGCGGCACTGGGCACACCGATCCGCAGGTCTTTCCGCGTCCAATCCACAGGTGTCGCCGGGCGGGCATAGGGGTCGACCCCGTCCACACCTTCCACGATGCGGCGGACCGTATCGCCGTCGGAGGCGCTGAGCGCAAAGACAGACAGGCAGTCCTGGCTTTTGTTGGCCGGAAATACGCCTGTCGTGGGGATCACGCCCTTGGTCGGCTTGACCCCCACGATATTGTTGAACGCGGCCGGCACCCGGCCTGATCCGGCGGTGTCCGTGCCATAGGAAAAGCTCACCAGATGTGCGGCAACCGCGACACCGGAACCGGAGCTGGATCCGCCCGAAATCATCGTATCGTCAAACACCGAATGCGGCGCGCCATAGGGCGAGCGCACGCCCACCAGCCCGGTGGCGAACTGATCCAGATTGGTCTTGCCGATCAGTACCGCCCCCTGATCCAGCACGCGCTGCACCGCTGTCGCGGTGCGCTCGGCCAGCGGGCGTTCGGTGGCCATGCCCATGGTCGTCGGCATGCCGGCGACGTCGATGTTGTCCTTCACCGCGAAGGGAACGCCGTGCAGGGCCCCGCGGTCGTCCGGCGCAACCGCATCAAGCTCTGCCGCGCGTGCCAGAACGGCATCGCGGTCCACACGTTTGATGAACACCGCAGGGTCGCCGTAGCTGTCACAGGCCGCAAGGACCTGTGTCATGACCTGCCTGACGGTTTCCCCGTCGGCATATCGGCGGGCGAGTTCGGATAGGCGCAGATCCATCGGTCAGACCTCCTCTGGGGTCCAGATCAGGACGTTGATCGGGGTCGGGTTGAAGCCGTTGCAAGGGTTGTTGATCTGCGGACAGTTCGAGATCAGGCAGATCACGTCCATCTCTGCACGCAGATCCAGCGAATTGCTGGGCGCTGACAGCCCGTCAGAGATGGCCAGAGCGCCGTTCGTCTCGATCGGCACATTCATGAAGAAGTTGACGTTTGCGACGATGTCGCGCTTGTCCATTCCCCATTTCGCGGCCTCGGTGACAAAGTTGTCACGGCAGGCGTGCAGGTGGCGGACCTCATGGCCGAAACGCACAGTGTTGGCCTCGCAGGAGCAGGCCCCGGCAGAGGTGTCATGCGCCCCGACGGGGTCGCGCAGGACCGTCATCATCGGGCGGCCTTCGTTCGACAACAGTACCGATCCTTCGGTGATGTAGGGGGAGCGCTGGGCAAACACCGTATCCTGAGCCGAGTACCGCTCGGACGTGTCGGCGGCGCTGTAGAACAGGGTGTCCACGGCCTGCTGACCTTCAAGATCGATGATGCGCATCATCTGGCCTTTGCGGATGATCGCGGACCAGCCGACATTTGCGGGGATATGATGGTTGTCGGCGTGATTGGGGGCGTCGAGCATCGGACAGGCTCCTTAAGACAAACGTTTGCGGTCACCGAACAGGGCGTCGGTGTTTTCAAAGGCGCGGCGGGCCTCGACGGTACCTGTGCGGGACAGATCATCCTCGGCCGCGGGCGGGGCTCGAAACTGGGTGACGGATAGGGGAAGCGGGTCGCGGTCAGGGGACATCGGGTGCGCCGAATTCGACAGCGCCACGATCAGATCCATCTCAGCACGCAGATCGACGGTGAACGGGCCGCTGCCGGGTTGATCCTGCCAGGTCAGTTTGCCCCCGGCATCGACGGCAACCGGCGCAAAGAAGCTGATGCAGGGGCCGACATCACGCTTGGTCAGGCCGTTTTTCAGCGCGGCGCGGAGGAAATGCGCACGCCCGCTCTGCCAGTCGGGGCCATCGGCAGGACCGGGTAGGGACACACCGGCCAGACAGTCGGAGCGGCCGAAATCATCATGCGTGATCGACACCATCGCCCGCCCCATGTCGGACAGGAGAACACGGCCTGTGGTGATTTCGCTGGTCCACTGGACCTTGATCGTGTCGCCGGGGTTGAACCGCTCAGAGGTTTCATCGCTGCGCCAGAAAGAGGCGGCGACACCGGTCGGCGTTTTCGCCACCAGACGAAAACCGTCGCCGCGCTTCAACCGCCCGTGCCAATATCCTTTGGCCGGAACGACATCGTCAAAGATCACCGATGACGCGTCGATTGCGGGCGCGTCCTGGTTGCGGGCCGCCGCCTGTCTTGCGGCAAAGTCACCACTCTGGCCGTTGCCTTCGGCCTTGAGCCTTTCGTAGCGTTCCTGCGGTGTTTCGCTATGGGTCGGCTTGCTTCGCGCGGTCATGGCAGGTGTCTCCTCGGTCTTTGGCGATAGGAAATTGGTTCGCGGAAGCGAGCGGGTACACTCGCTTCCACGTTCGTGGCGCGGGTTCCCCCGCATGCCATCAGGGAAAGGTCAGGCGACCCGTGTTTCGGCCTGGCATTCCATGGCGGTCAGCACTTCGTCCAAGGTGCGGATCGCGCCGTGTTGCAGGTATTCCATGGCGTTCAGCGATGCCTGGTGCGCCTCAATGCTGGACCCGGCCACGCAGTCTTCGATCACGCGGCAGAAATAGTCGCCCTGATGGCCGTCCACAAAGGTGTAGTGCACACATACATCGGTCAGACCGCCGACAAGGATCAGGGTTTCCGCCTTGAGCCCTTTCAGCAGGATCTCCAGATCGGTGCCGTAAAAGGCCGAATAGCGGCGCTTGGAGATGCGATAGTCGTCCGGGCGCATGCCCAGCTCTTCTTCGGCGAAGGCGGTCAGCGGGTTGCTGTCGAGGCAATGCACATCCTCGTCACCATCGGTTTCACGGCCCATGTCGATCAGGTTTGCACGATGGATTTCCTGAATGAAGACCACCGGAATTCCGACCTCGCGCGCCTTGTCGATCGCGGCTTTGGATCGCGCCATCCGTTGGGCATAATCCGGCATATGGGCAATCGCGCGCTTGTCATCCGGAATGGGCGCGAATGCCGATTTCTGGATGTCGATCACGATCAGGGCCGCACGCCCTTCGATGAGATCGCGTTTCTTGGAGCTGGTCATTGGGAACCCTTTCAACGGAGAATTACGAGAGATGAGGGAGACTGCGGGGCTGGGGACTTGCTGTTCAGGCCGCGACCCTGGCCGCGCCGGGCTGCTTTGCCGTTTCACGACGGCGCAGGTGGCGAAGGAACCGTCTTTCGGCCAGTCGGAAGGCGAAGGTGATCAGGAAGACGATCGCCATGTAGAACACCATGGCCGTCAGAAAGCCCTCGTAGGCCAGGTAGTATCGGCCATTCAGCCAGCGCCCGACGCCCAGCAGATCCTGCAAGGTGACCGTGCTGGCGATCACGGATCCATGCAGCGTAAAGATGACCTCGTTCGAATAGGCAGGCAGCGCCCGGCGGAAGGCGTTCGGGAGAACCACCAGCCGCATGCGGGTGAATGGCGACATGCCGCAGGCCTTGGCCGCCTCGACCTCGCCACGCGGCGTGGTTTCGATGGCGCCGCGCAGGAACTCGGTCGTATAGGCCGCAGTGTTCAGCGTGAACGCGATGATGACGCACCACCAGGGGCTGCTGAGGATCGGTTCCCACAGAAAGCTTTCCTGCACGGCGGTGAACTGCCCAAGGCCGAAATAGAAAAGATAGACCTGCACCAAAAGCGGCGTACCGCAAAAGACGTAGGTGTAGACGCGGATCGCGGGGCTCAGGAACGGTTTGCGATAGGCCCGGGCAATGGCCAGCGGCACGGCGATCAGTCCGCCGACAAGCAGCGCGAGGAAGGTCAGTTGCAGCGTTACCAGCGCGCCCTCGAAAAAACGTCCGAGGTTGTCGTAGATCAGGACAAAATCGATCGGCGACCGGGTTTCGCTGAAGCTTTGCAGGTATTCATAAAAGCTGCGTTCGGGTTCCATCGTCTTACGCCTTTCTCACGCCGGCGGCGTATTTCCGGTCAACCTTACGCAGGATGAGATCGGACAGGCCCGTTATGATCAGGTAGACAACCATGACGGCGAGCATGAAGGTGAAAAGCTTGTGCGTGGACCGGCCCGCCGAAAAGGCATTCCAGACCAGATCGTGCAGGCCGATAACAGAGACAAGCGCCGTGGATTTGACCAGAACCAGCCAGTTATTGGTGAAGCTGGGCAGCGCAAAACGCACCATCTGCGGCCAGGTCACGATCCGGAACACCTGTACGGGGGTCATGCCCACCGCCTTGGCCGCCTCGATCTGGCCGGGGGGAATGGCAAGGACGGCACCGCGAAATGTCTCTGACATATAGGCGCCGAAGATAAAGCCCAGCGTCAGCACCCCGGCAATGAACTGGTTGATCTCGACATAGTCCCAAAGGCCCGTCAGGCCGCCGATCTGGGTCAGCAGTGTCTGGCCCCCGAAAAAGATCAGCATCATCAGCACCAGATCGGGCACGCTGCGCACAAACAGGGTGTAGACGTTGCCCGCCCGCCGTATCCCGCGCGAGGGCGACAGCTTGGCGAAGGCGCCGACCAGCCCCAGCACGACGGACAAAGCCAAGGACAGAACCGCCAGCGAGATCGTGACCAGCGTGCCCTCGATCAGGATCTGTCTGTATTCAAAGATCACATCCATGTGCTTTGCCCGTAAACTGGAAGAGGGGGTGCAACAGGGAAACCCGGTGGTCCCCCTGTCGCGCATTCAATGCAGGATCACTTGCCGTAGATGTCGACGTCGAAATACTTGTCGTTGATCGTCGCGTAGGTGCCGTTGGCGCGGATCGCCTCGATCGCCGCAGTCAGTTCACCGGCAAGCGGATCGCCCTTGCGCACGGCAATTCCGGTGCCTTCGCCAAGGCAGTCGGGGTCGTCCACGTTTTCACCGAGGAAGGCAAAACCCTGACCCTGATCGGTGTTCAGGAAACCGTCGATGGCCTGCAGCGTGTTGTTCAGCTGCATGTCCAGACGCCCGGCGACGAGATCGGCGAACACGTCTTCCTGCGTGTTGTACAGCCGCAGATCAGCCTCGGGAAAGGTCTTCTCGACATGGCATTGCAGGGTCGTGCCGCGCAGAACGCCGATCTTCAGCCCCTTGGTGCCCTCGGGGGTCAGTTCAAAGGTCGCGCCCTCCTTCGCGATGAAGCGTGACGGCGTGTCGTAATATTTCTCAGAGAAATCGACGCGCTTCTTGCGGTCTTCGGTGATCGACATCGAGGCAACGATGGCGTCGTACTTGCGGGCGATCAGGGCGGGGATCATGCCGTCCCATTCCTGCTCGACCAGCTCGCATTCGCGGTTCAGCTCTTCGCACAGGGCAAGTGCCATATCGATGTCGAAACCGGACAGCGTGCCGTCGGCTTCCTTTTTCGAGAACGGAGGGTAGGCCCCTTCGACGCCGATCCGCAGAGTGTCCGCCGTGGCCATGCCGGCCATCAGCACAATTGCACCAACGGCGGATGCGAGCAGTGTGTTTTTGATCTTCATTTCAGGTTTCCCTTGTCTGGACTTGGTTGTTGCGTTCGGAAGAGAATGACGGTCGGGCCTAATGCCGGGTGTTCGACAGGAATTCCTTGAGGCGGGCAGACTCCGGTCTTTCGAACATCTGCTCCGGCGCGCCCTGTTCTTCGATCAGGCCCTGGTGCAGAAAGATCACCTCGGACGAGACATCGCGCGCAAAACCCATCTCATGCGTCACGACAATCATCGTGCGGCCTTCGTCAGCCAGCGAGCGGATGACTTTCAGAACCTCGCCCACAAGCTCGGGGTCGAGGGCCGAGGTCGGTTCGTCGAACAACATCACCTCGGGTTTCATGGCCAGCGCGCGGGCAATGGCGGCGCGTTGTTGCTGACCGCCGGAAATATGAGCCGGGTAGTAGTCGCGACGCTCGTACATACCGACGCGTTGCAGCATTTCCTTGGCGTGTTCGATCGCCTCGGCGCGTGGCTGCTTCAGCACGTGGATCGGCCCTGCGATGACGTTTTCCAACACGGTCATGTGCGACCACAGATTGAAAGACTGAAAGACCATGGCCAGACGGGCACGGATGCGTTCGACCTGCCGGGCGTCAGAGGTCCTTGCTTCGCCGTACAGGCCATTGGTCATCTTGATGTCTTCGCCGTGGACGGTGATCAGTCCTGAGGACGGCGTTTCCAGCAGGTTGATGCAACGCAGCAGCGTGCTTTTGCCGGACCCGGAGGACCCCAGCAACGAAATCACATCGCCTTCACGGGCCTTGAGCGAAACGCCCTTGAGCACCTCGAGCGAGCCAAAGGACTTGTGCAGATCCGTGACACTGAGCGAGACGTTTGTGTCTGTGGGCGACATGAGTGCGACCATGAGGGTCCCCGTTCGGCGATTGTGAGCGACTTGTTAACCCACGCTACCCGTCAGAAGCGGCGCCGAAAAAGCGCGTTTAACTTGCTCTCAGCGAAGCTTTTACCTACGCTAAACCGATGAGAAACACGCTCCGCCATCTCAATGCGCTCCGGGTGTTCGAGGCTGCTGCACGGCATTCCAGCTTTGCCAAGGCGGCAAGCGAACTGAACGTCAGCCACAGCGTCGTCAGCCAGCACATCAAGAACCTGGAGCTGTGGTTCGGGACCGACCTGTTCATCCGTCATCGCAACCGGGTCGAGCTGAGCGAGAACGGGCGGGATCTGCTGCCGCAGATCGCCAGCGGGCTGCAAACCCTGACCGACGCAAGTGAAGGGCTGTTGCGCAAGACGCGTTCCGGGGCTGTCGTCGTCAGCGCCGAACCCGCGATTGCGTCGCTCTGGCTGCGCAAGCGCATCACTGAATTCTGCAGCCTTTTCCCGCGCATAGAGGTTGATTTGCGGCCCGCCTGGACCCCGGCGCAAATCGGAGCGGGTCATGCGGACATCGTGGTTCACTTTGAAACCCGCATGCCGGGAAGTGGCGTCATGAAGGAAAGGCTATTCCCTATTGACGGCTACCCGGCAGCGACACCGCATCTGAGTGCAAAGCTCACCTCTCAGGACGATACCGTTGACTGGAACCGCGCGATCCTGATCCACGACAACGGCAAAGAGACCTGGCACAAATGGTACTCGGCCCATGAACCGGAAAGCCCCGGCTGGCGGTCGGGCAAGGTCTACTCTGATCTCTCCCTCGCGATCGATGCCGCGATAGACGGCGAAGGCGTCATCCTCGCCGATAACATCCTGTGTGAGCGAGAGATTTTATCGGGTCAGCTTGTCCGCATGGACAAGCGCGCAATCAGATGCATCTGGTACGAAATCGGGCTGGACAAGAACACCTCCGGCTCCTCAGCGTCGTCGTTTTTCAAAAACTGGTTGCTGGAACAGACGAAATACCTGCGGGACTAGCGCGGTCCCATTTCTTGGGTGGGATCGAACCAGCGCACAGCGCGGAAAACGGATTGAATCCGCACACCTCGAAAGATTTCAGAGCCTGGGTTTTCGGATCCTATTGTGTGCAGCGATCATTCGATCCCTCCGGATGAGGCCACGCGCCCCATGACCCCGTCAGCACCTTTCAAGTGCCCAGCCAAACAGCTTGGGGAACGGCGAACAACTGGTCCCGAAACCATTGTCCGGCGCGACCCAGGGCGCGCCGTTCCGTCCAGACCACATCGATGCCTTCGTGCACGTCACCCTGCTGAAAGGCACATGACAGGCGCAGCAGCCTCCCCTCGGCAATGTGGTGGCTGACCGAATGCAGGGGCAACTCGGCCCACCCAAGGCCGCGCAGCACGAGGCTGGCGATCATCTGCGGGTTCTCGGCAAGCCAGAGGGTAGGGCTCTTGGCCTCTTCGGTCAGGTTGTCCGTCGTCCGGTAGCGGCTTCGCAGGATGATCTGCCGATGCTGGCGCAACTCGGTGTAGCCGGGGCGCAGACAGGCTGCGAGAGGATGGTCCGGGGCGCAGACCGGCACGATTTTGGACACGCCCACACCCCGGAACTGAAAGCCGGAAGGATAGCTTTCCTGAGCGATCATCACGCCGAGGTCTGCGCGCCCCTCTTTCAGCAATGCGCCGGTGTCAGATGGGCCGGTGGTGAAGATTTCCAGCGAGACAGAGGGAAAGGCCCCGCTGAACCGGTTGAACGTGTCATAGAGCGGGGCCGTGTTGATGCCCTGTTCGACAACAAGACCCAGTCGATCCTCCGTCCCTTCAGACATTGAACCGGCCTTGGTCATGAACTCACGCGTGCCCAGCAGGATACCGTTCGCGTGTGGCAACAGGGCGCGCCCCTCCGGCGTCAGGGTGGGCGAGCGGGTCGAGCGATCGAACAGCTGAAGACCGATGTCGATTTCCAGATTGGCAATCGCAGTGGAAACCGCCGATTGCGCCTTGTTCAGACGCCGCGCTGCGGCGGAGAAGGAGCCAAGTTCGGCGGCAAGAACAAAGGCCTGCAGGCTCTCGGTGGATGGCATGGATATATCTGCTTTTTAGATAGAATCCAACTTTATAACCCGTATTCGGGTGATAGAAGCAAGCCGAAAGCATGGGAGGGCAGATCATGCAGAAAACGACGATTCTCAGATCCTGGCGCGACAGGCTGCGCTACACGCTCTCGTTCGAGATCATCCTGATGGCGATTTTGGTCCCGTTTGGCGCGGTGTTTTTTGAAACATCACTTGCGGATATCGGGCTGCTTGGCGTGATCCTGTCGACAAAGGCGATGGTGCTGAATTTCGCCTACAACTGGGTCTTCGATCTCATGGAGAGCCGCGCCGGGCGGATATCCAGCGAACGCTCGCCCATCGGGCGGGTGCTGCACGCCCTTGGGTTCGAGGTGACGCTGACGATCACATCGCTTCCGATCTTGATGTTCTGGCTCAAGATCGGGGTGCTGCAGGCGCTGGCGGCGGACATCGTGGTGACGAGTTTTGTCGTGATCTATACTTTCGCCTTCACCTTGGTCTATGACCGCGCTTTCCCGCTGCGGCGGAACGCGACGGCCTTGGCCTGATCCAAGCGCGCCGCGCCCGGCTAAACGGGGCCGACCGCTCAGTAGAAATGCGGCAAGTCCTTTTTCCGCGCGGCGCGGACCCAGTTGGGAACGAAGGGCACGATCTTGTCCTGTGTCGGCACCATGATTTCGATGAAATTTGCGCCGGGATTGGCGATGGCCGCCGCCAGCACCGGTTCTATCTCCGCCTCGGAAGTGATGCGCGCGGTCTCGAACCCGAAACCCTCGGCCACCTTGCAATAATCGACCTTGCCGAAATCGGTCGACCACGGTTCATCGACCTCGTCTAGCAGGATCGCTTCGCCCCGGATCCAGCCGAAACTGTCGTTGCGGCAGAGGATGATCGTGACGTTCTTGCCCGATCGCTTGATGGTTTCCATGTCGCCGATGACAAAGCCAAAGGATCCGTCACCGGTAAAGGAAATCACCGGCCCGTCACCCGCATAGGAGGCGCCCAATGCGGCCGGCACGGAATAGCCCAATGCACCCATCGAGTAGTTGGTGATGTAACGCCGCCCGGGCTTGCGGAATGTCAGCAGCGCCGAAGGGTAGATCGCACTGACGCCCGGTTCGGAGGTCACGATGGCATCGTCGGGCATCAGCCGGTCAAGCACCTGCGACAGTCGGACTGGAGAAATCGTGCCCTCGGGCATGGGGATGTTGGAATTGAAAACCTTGTCCAGCGCCGTCGCCTTGATCGGGTTCAGGTCGATCTGCGGCCGTTCCAGCCCCGGATGCTCGGCCCGGATCAGTTCGACCATGTATTCAAGGCTCGCCCGCGCGTCGCCGACCATGCCGACCTCTACGGGGAAGTTGTTGCCGACATGTGCCTCAGCAATGTCGAGGTGCAGAAAGGTCTTTTCCCGCGGATCGCCGTAAAGCTTCCAGTGATCCGTCGCCGCGCTGTCGGTGTTGGAGCCGACGAAGAAGATCAGGTCCGCGTCGTGGACGTAATCGTTGGAGTATTCCATGCCGCCCCGTCCGCCGATCACGCGCAGGGCAAGCGGATGATCCTCTGGGATGGTGCCCTTGCCGGGGGTGGTGGTGCCGACCGGGATCTGCAGCAGTTCCGCCAGTTCGACCAGCACATCCGACGCCTTCGAGATCAGCCCGCCTTGACCGCAGACGATGGCCGGTTTCTTCGCGGCCAGAAGCAGGTCGATGGCCTTGCGGATCTTGCCGTGATCCGCAACCGGGCGGTGCGCGGGATAGGCGCTGTAGTCGGCTTCGGCGTAGAGGTCCGCCAGTTCTGCCTCTTCGCCAAAGATGTTGATCGGCACCCGGATATGCACCGGCGCGGGCCTGCCGGATGTGGCCACGCGGAAGGCGCGGCGCATCAGGAAGGGGATTTCGCCGACATTTGTGATCGTGAAGGATTCCTTGCAGATCGAGTCGTACAGCGCAGTCTGGTCCACGCCCGTCAGCCCGTGCTTCTTGTCCTGATTGATCGGAATGTCCGAGCTGAAGAAGATCACCGGCACCGAGCTGAGAAACGCCTCTGTGATGCCGGGGGTGCAGTGGGTAACGCCCGGGCTGGGCGCTTCCAGCACGCAGGGCTTGCCGGTGATCTTGGCATAGGCCTCGGCGGCGTAAGAGGCCGTGCGCTCATCCCGCGTGAGGACGAACTCAATATCCGAATGAGCGCGCCATTCCTTGTACCAGCCGATGGTGGTCTCTCCGGGCAGGCCGAAGACATGAGAGACACCATGCAGTTCAAGCATCCGCAAGAGCGCCTGCGCGCCGTTCATCCGCATCGGATCAGGCATAATGGGCATCGGTCGTTCCTTTGTTTTAAAGCGTGCGGATCATGTCAGCAGGCGCGTCCGGTAGCGCGCCAGCATGTCCGGGTCGGGCACCGCGCCAAGGCCCGGTTCGGTCGGCACGTGGACATGGCCATCCCGGACCGGGAAGGGGGTCACGGCAATGTCGGCCTCGGCGTAATAGCTCGACATGTAGAATTCGCAGCCCAGCGTCAGGTTGGGGATTGCGGCCATCAGGTGCGCCCCCGCCATATGGGCGATCGAGGTTTCGAACATGCAGCCGCCGTAGACTTCGATCCCGGCGGCGCGGGCGATGGCGGCGATCTCGATGCAGCGGCGGATACCACCCGATTTCGCCGTTTTCAGCGAAAAGATATCCGCCATGCGTGAAGTCGCTCCACGCAGCGCATCGCGCACGTCGAATACACTCTCGTCGGCCATGATCGGGACGTCGACAGCGCGGGTGATCTCGGCCAGCGCCTCGCGTTCAAAGCTGCGCACCGGCTGTTCGACGAAATCGGGGCGGAACGCCTCTAGATCGCGGATGTGGCGGATGGCGTCGTAGGCGGGCAGCCCTTGATTGTAGTCGATCCGCAGGCGGATCTCGTCGCCATAGAGTGCACGAAGTTTTTCCATCCGCATCAGGTCAAAGGCGTGGTCGGCAAAGCCGGTCTTCAGCTTGTAGATCCGCACCCCGTCGTCCCAAAGCCGGGCAATATCGCCCAGATCCGCGTCGAAATCCGGATTGGCGACGGAAAAGCTGAGTGGCAGGGCATCGCGGTGCCGCCCGCCGACAAGCTCGGAGATGGGCAGACCCGCGATCTGGCCAGCGAGGTCGAGAAGGGCGCATTCCAGCGCGGCCTTGGCCTCGGTATGGCCCACCAGTGCGCGTTCGGCGTCGGCCATGATCGGTTCCACCAGCACCGGATCGCGCCCAACAACATGGCCGCGCAGGTGGACATGCAGCGCGGCGGCATTGCCGTCGAGCGTGCCGGTGAACACGGGCCAGGGAGAGGCCTCACCCCAGCCGGTCAGCCCAGTGTCAGTCACCAGTTCGCAAAGGGCCGCGTTGATGCCGCTGACGTCGCCGGACCCGTGCGAATGCACCGCCTTGGCCGGGATGGACACGCAGTGGATGCGCATTTCGGCGATGCGGTGATCGCTCATCTGCTGCTGTCCCGGATATCGTCGAGGTCGAGGGGGAAGCGGCGCGGCAGCAGCCCGGCCTGAAACCACGTCAGGTAGGTGTAGATCGAAAACACCGGGCGGCCCGTGGCGCGGCGGATGTCTGCGGCGTAAGGGACCATGTTGGTGCATTCCAAGAGGATCGCCCCCACCTCCGGATGATCCGCGACCAGCCGTGTTGCGGCACTGACGTTGTCGGCGCGGGCCTGATCGAAATCGATCTCGGCGGCATCGCCCAGCACACGGGTGGTGAAATGCGATCCGGCCCCAGTGCCAGCGATGATCGTGTCACGGGGAATGCCCGCCGCATCCAGATGCGCGGTGGTCAGGGTCTCGGACGAGATGGTCAAGACCGCCAAGGCCTTGTCGGCGGGCAGCGTCTGACGGATCAGAGGGGCCTGCAACAGCGAGGAAGAGGCCACCGGTACGCCGAGGGCGCGCGACATCTCTGCCTGAAATGGCACGAGGAAACCGCAGTTTGTCGCGATCCCGTCGCAACCCAGCTCGACCAACTCGCGCCCGGCGTCGATGAAGGCGCCCAGCAAGGGGCTTGCGTCACCCCGCACGACCTTGTCGGGCGTGGCCTGTTTCACGACCTTATATTGCACCGGGAACGGCCATGTGGCGGCGTTGCCGATATCGCCCGGAATGCGGGGAAAGCGCGTGTTCAGCATCAGGATGCCGACGCTTGCGCCGAACACCGTCTTGCCGCCTTTGGTCATCATGTCAGTTCGTCCTTCGGTGCGTAAAGATCGGCAAAGGCAAGGCGGACCGCCTCAGAGGCATGCCGGGCCCGGTCTTCAATATGCGCGCGCATCGCCTCGGCAGAGGCGGCAGCATCGCCGGTGCGCACCACCTTCAGGATTTCCCTGTGGCTTTCCGTGGTGGTCCGTCCCGCCGCCTGCAGCCGCCGCAGGTCGGCGGTGCGCACAAATCGGATTTTGTCGTAGATCGTCGTCAACATCCCCAGAAGCTCAGGGTTGTCGGCCAGTCCCGCCAGGTGCAGGTGAAAGGCCTCGTCCAGTTCCATCAGACGGATCGGATCCGTGCAGGAGGCGTATTCCCCGGCGGTGCGATCCAGTTCTGCCTCGATCCCGTCCAGATCGGTGGGCGTGGCCCGCTGTGCCGCGTGCCGGACCGCCTCGCACTCGACGGCCATCCGCGCCTCGTAAAGATGCCTGATCCGCCGGTCCGACAGGGCGCGGCAGAAAAAGCCGCGACCGGACTGAAAGTCGACGAACCCCTCGGCAACCAGCCGGTTGAGCGCCTCACGCAGCGGCGTGCGGCTGGCGCCCAGATCCCGGGAGAGCGCCGATTCGTTTATCCGTTCGCCCGGTTTGAAGGCAAAGGCGGCCACCATCGCGCGCAACTGCGTGTAAAGTGCACTAACCGTGTCGTCGGACACTGAACTGGCGTGCTTCACGGCGATGGTCCCCTGATGTTTCGGTAGTCCAATAACACGGCGCTTGCCTTGAGCACAAGTCTGTGTTCTGATCTGTATACAGTTTCGAAGGAGGCGGTCATTCCACAGCGCATCATCATAGCCGGGGCTGGAATTGTCGGGGTTTCAGCGGGCATCTGGTTGCGTCGCATCAGCGACGCAGAGGTCACGATCATCGACCGCCTGCCGCCCGGCGAAGGCACTTCACATGGCAATGCCGGCGTGCTCGCCGCTTGTTCCATCGCGCCGGTGACGGCGCCGGGCCTGATCGCCAAGGCGCCCCGGATGCTTCTCAATCCGGACTTTCCGCTGTTCCTGCGGTGGGGCTACCTGCCAAGGTTGGCGCCCTGGCTGGTGAAATACCTGTCAAACGCCAACGACGGCGACACTCGCCGCATCGCAAAGGGTCTGACCACCATCGTCGGTGACACTGTCGACCAGCACAAGGCGCTGGTGGCCGACACGGATGCGGCGGATTGGGTGCAGGACAGCGATTATTCCTTCGCCTACACCGACCGCGCCGCCTTTGATGCTGACGCCTATACATGGGCGCTTCGCCGCGAAGCGGGCTTTGAGCCGGTCATCAGTGAGGGCGCCGAGGTGCATGAGCGCGAGCCGAACCTCGCACCCTCCATCGGCCTTCTGGCGACCATGAAAGACCACGGCTACATCCGCGATCCGGGCGGCTACGTCAAAGCGCTGGCCCGCGTGTTCGAAGGGCAGGGCGGGCGCATCCTGCAGGCCGAGATCACCGATTTCGACCTCAACGATGGCAAGGTCAGCGCCGTGCTGACCAACAAGGGCCGCCAACCCTGCGACCGCGCGATCCTTGCCACCGGCGTCTGGTCAAAACCGCTGATGAAAAAGCTGGGCCTCAACATCCCGATAGAGACCGAGCGCGGCTATCATATCGTCTTCAAGGATGCCCAGGGCGGCCCATCGCACCCCATCATGGTGGCCAGCGGCAAGTTCGTCGGCACGCCGATGGCGGCGGGCCTGCGCTGCGCCGGGGTGGTCGAATTCGGCGGGCTGGAGGCCGGGCCGTCGAAGGCCCCGCTAGACCTGCTCCGGCGCAAGGCCAGGGCGGCTTTTCCCAACCTCACCTCTTCAGAGGAAATCGAATGGCTGGGGCACCGTCCTGCACCTTCGGACAGCCTGCCGCTGATCGGGGAAGTGCGCGCTTCCGGCCTCTACACGGCTTTCGGCCATCACCACATCGGATTGACCGGTGGCCCGAAAACGGGAAGGATCGTGGCAGGTCTGGCCGCGGACAAACCCGTGAACACCGATATCGGTGCGTTCGACCCCATGCGCTTTGCATGACACAGCGATAAAAAAACGACCATCAGGGAGACTACAATGAAAACAGTGACAACCACTTGTGCGGCGCTGGCCGCGACGACGATGTTTGCCATGCCGGTTGCGGCGCAGGAAAAATGGGACCTGCCCATGGCCTATGCCGGGTCCAACTTTCACTCCGTTACCGGCGCCGAATTTGCCAAATGCGTGACCACCGGCACCGGCGGCGCGATCGAGATCACCACCCACCCTTCCGGCTCGCTCTTTGCCGGTGCAGATATCAAGCGGGCCGTCCAGACAGGGCAGGTGCCCATCGGTGAGCGCCTGCTGTCCGGCCACCAGAACGAGGATGCGATCTTTGGCTGGGATTCCGTGCCCTTCCTCGTGTCTTCCTTCGACGAGCACGAAAAGCTGTACGAAGTGGCCAAGCCCCATCTCGAAGAAGTGCTGGACGGTCAGAACCTGACCCTGCTCTACTCCGTGCCGTGGCCGCCGCAGGGCCTGTATTTCGACCGTGAGATCAATTCGGTCGCCGACATGGAAGGCATCAAGTTCCGCTCCTACAACAACGCCACCGCCCGGCTGGCCGAGCTGACCGGAATGCTACCGGTGCAGATCGAGGCGGCCGAGATCAGCCAGGCCTTCGCCACCGGCGTGGCCGAGTCGATGGTGTCGTCCGGCGCCACTGGCTATGACCGCAAGGTCTGGGAAAGCCTGAGCCACTTCTACTCGGTCGATGCTTGGCTGCCGCGCAACTACATGCTGATCAACTCCGATGTCTGGTCGGGTGTTTCGGATGAGAACAAGAACGTCATCAACGCCTGTGCGGCGATGGCCGAATACGCTGGCACATGGCGCGCCAAGGAATACACCGGCTTCACGCTGGCGGGCCTCAAGGCGGGCGGCATGTCCGTGGCACCGGCGAACGACACGCTCATGGGCGAGTTGAAAGCGATCGGTGAGACCATGACCGCCGAATGGCTGGAAGCGGCCGGCGACACCGGCAAGGCAATCGTCGACGCCTATAACGCTCAGTAAGCCTTTGGGCCGGCCATCCATCGGCCGGCCCTTTTCTGTCCAGCACTGGAGCCCTTGAATGAACGGTGTTCTGCGCGCCCTGCGTCGCGTCCTCGATGCGCTTTACCTTGTCTCCGGTGTTCTGGCCGCCCTCTGTCTGATCGCGATCCTTTTGCTGATCGTGGCCCAGATGGTGGCACGCTGGACCGGCGAAATCTTTCCCGGCGCCGCCAATTACGCGGGCTACGCGATGGCGGCGGCCAGCTTTTTCGCCTTTGCCAACGCGCTGAACCGGGGGGCGCATATCCGGGTGTCGCTTTTGCTGAACGCGGTGCCGCGCGGGTTTCGCCGCTTGCTGGAGATCTGGTGCTTTGGCATCGCCACGGCGGTGATGTGGTACTTCACCTATTACGCCTACTGGTTCACCTACTGGTCATGGAAATTCAACGAGGTCAGTCAGGCGCAGGACGCCACCCCGATGTGGATACCGCAATCGGTGATGGTGATCGGCGGCGGCATCCTCGCCATCGCCCTGACCGATCACCTCATTCACGTGCTGTTCCGCGGTGATCACCGGATCAAGCGCGACCTCGTTGATCAGAGCTTCGCGGAATAGGCCCATGGAAGAAATCTACGCAATCTCACTGTTCTTGCTGGTCCTGTTCCTGCTCTTGGGCACCGGCGTCTGGGTCGGCATCGCGCTGATGGGCGTCGCCTGGGTGGGGATGGAACTGTTCACCACGCGCCCCGTGGGCGACACGATGATCACCACTATCTGGGCCACCTCGTCCAGCTGGACGCTGACCGCCTTGCCCCTGTTCATCTGGATGGGCGAAATCCTGTTCCGCACCCGGCTGTCCGAGGATATGTTCCGCGGCCTGTCGCCCTGGCTGGCGCGATTGCCGGGCGGGCTGGTGCATACCAATATCGTCGGCTGCACGGTCTTTGCCGCGGTCTCGGGCTCGTCCGCCGCGACGCTGACCACCGTGGGCAAGATGTCGATCCCCGAACTGCGGGCGCGGGATTACCCCGAACGCATCGTCATCGGCACATTGGCGGGCGCGGCGACGCTGGGCCTGATGATCCCGCCGTCGCTGGCGCTGATCGTCTACGGCGTGACGGTCAATGAATCGATCACCCAACTGTTCTTTGCCGGGGTCTTTCCGGGGCTTTGTCTGGCGCTGATGTTCATGGGCTACGTGGCGATCTACAGCCGGATGTCCAAAAGCTGGAACCCGAAGCAGGAAACCGGCATGTCCTTCGCCGAGAAGCTCAGCAATTCGCGGTTCCTGATCCCGGTGCTGTGCCTGATCTTCGTCGTGATCGGCTCTATGTACGCAGGTTACGCCACCGCGACCGAGGCCGCCGCCATCGGCGTGATCGGATCGCTTGTGCTGGCCGCCAGCCAGGGGTCGCTGAGCTGGGGCACCTTTACCGAAAGCCTCATGGGCGCCACCCGGACCTCGGCCATGATCGCGCTGATCCTCGCCGGGGCGGCATTCCTGAAACTGGCGATGGGTTTTACCGGTCTGCCGCGCGCGCTGGCCGACGGCATCGCCTTGATGGATCTGTCGCGCTTCGAACTGCTGATGATCCTGATGGTCTTCTACATCGTGCTGGGCATGTTCCTTGACGGGATTTCTTCGGTGGTGCTGACCATGGCCGTGGTCGAACCGATGGTCCGCGACGCCGGGATCGACCTGATCTGGTTCGGCATCTTCGTCGTCGTGGTGGTCGAAATGGCGCAGATCACGCCGCCCATCGGTTTCAACTTGTTCGTGCTGCAGGGCATGACCGAACACGAAATGGGCTACATCACCCGCGCGGCCTTTCCGATGTTCATGATCATGGTGCTGATGTGCTTCGTGCTGATCTGGTTCCCCGAGGTCGCGATGTGGCTGCCTGAAACCATGCGGCAGTCTCCCTGACACATGCTGCATATGCTGACCTGGGTCGGACGGCGCGGCCCTTACTGCCTGATTGCCGGGCTCATGGCCGGCTTGCTGCTGCCCGGTCTGGCCGCGCATCTGCGGCCATGGGTCGGAGAACTGGTGGCGCTGCTGCTCTTCGTCACTGGCGTCAGGGTCGGCGCGCGCGCGGCACTTGGCAACCTTGATGAACTCCGCCCATCGCTGATCCGTATCGGGCTGCTGCAATGCGCGCTGCCGGTGGTGGTCGCCCTCCTGCTCGGCCTTTTCGGGCTGTCGGGCTATTCCCTGGCTCTTGCCGTGACCTTGCTCTTGGCCGCGCCGTCGCTGACCGGCGCGCCCAACTTTGCGATCATGATGCGGCGGGACCCGGCCCCGGGTATGCGGCTGCTGGTGCTGGGCACGGCGCTGTTCCCGCTGACAGCTTTCCCGGTCCTGCTGATCCTCGACCCGGCAGAGGGCGGGGTGTTTGGTGCCTTTTCGCTCTCGCTTGGCCTGCTGGTTGCCATCCTGCTTGCCGTTGGGGCGGGATTTGCCGTGCGGCATGTTTTGCCGAGCCTTGGCCATGTCAGGTCCCAAGGCGCGCTCGACGGATTTGCGGCAATTTTGCTCGCCGTCGTCGTCGTCAGCCTGATGAGCGCAATCGGCCCCTACCTGCGCGCCGATCCATCGTCTTTGGCCATGTGGCTTCTGGCCGCGATTGCAGTCAATTTCGGCCTTGTCGCCGTGACCCTGAAGCTGTGCCGCCGGGCCAACCTGCGGTTCACGCTCGCAACCGCCATCTATGCCGGGAACCGCAACATCGCCCTGTTTCTGATTGTGCTGCCAGAGGCGGTTGCCGACTCCCTGATGATCTTCGTCGGCTGCTATCAGATCCCGATGTACCTGACGCCCATGCTGCTCTCACGGCTGAAGGTGGAGCCAACCTGACGGCTGAAACAATCTTGACGACCAATGTGACCCGCATGGACATCGTCCGCTGCGACGAAAAGGGCAAGACTGTAGGAAGCTCAGACGTGTTGCAGGTCTTCACAGGGGAGACGCAGAACGACAACGGCCTGCCATGAAGGCAGCGTGCGCCTGCCGTCGACCGGACCTCGGCCAATACGGCCGCCAAGGGGCTTCGCTGCCCCCTTGCCGCCAGACACCTCCCCGGTTTCATCATCAAATATGCCGGGGAAATCCGCCAAGGAATGGGGGGCACGGCATGTCGCTGCCAAACTAAACTGGAAAAGCCCAAACCCGGCACAAAGCACGCACCTGATACCCGGGGGATACCCAGGTGAGAAGACACAGTCATAAACTATTGAGAAAAGTGGAGGCGAGTACCGGAATCGAACCGGTGTACACGGATTTGCAAGAGTTGGCATCTGACTGAAATAATTACGAAAAGTGTTTAGATTGGAGCGGAAAATAGTTAGAACATATGCGGAATGTTTAGACGTGATCTAAGGATCGTCTGAACTACCGCTGCGGCTTCGCCGATTTCGAGGCCTGAGTGCTCTGACAAGGGCACCTCGGCCGGTGGCGACGGAAACTTCGGCGTATCTGCGGGTTCGAATGGCCGAGATTGGGCCTGAAGGCCGACTCCGCCTCATGCCAGCAGCTTTCGACGCACGAGGAACAGATTGCCGAGGGCAAACAGCGTGAAGAGCTGCGCCCGGTTCTTCGCGATGCCGCGGTAGCGGGTCTTGAGATACCCGAACTGGCGCTTGATCACCCGGAAGGGATGCTCGACCCGTGCCCGGACCTTGGCGATGATGCGGTTGATGTCCTCGTCGATGGGATGCAGCGCGCCGCCTTTCGGCGCCTTCCTCATGACGCCCCAGAACTTGCCGGGGCCGGAGAACGCGGCCTCCCGCGCAGCGCTGACATAGCCCTTGTCCGCCCAGACCGACGTCTCCGCGCCGTGCAGGAGTTCGTCCCAGACCTGGCTGTCATGCACCTTGGCCGTCGTGGTCTCCAGGCTGTGCACGATGCCGCTTTCCGCATCCACGCCGACATGGGCCTTCATGCCAAAGAACCAGTCGTTGCCTTTCTTCGTCGACGACATCTCGGGGTCGCGCGCCTTGGCCTCATTTTTGGTCGAGGACGGCGCGTCGATGATCGTTGCGTCCACCAGCGTGCCCGAGCGCAGCGTGATCCCTTGGTCGGCAAGATGGCTGTTTACCTCGGCGAACAGCTTCTCGGTCAGCGCGTGCTTCTCCAGCAGGTGGCGGAAGTTGAGGATTGTGGTCTCGTCCGGGATCCGATCGTCGCCAAGCTCGATGCCGGCGAAGTGCCGCATGGCGTCGCTGTCATACAGCATCTCCTCGGCCATGGGATCGCTCAGCGCGTACCACTGCTGGAAGAAGTAAACCCGCAGCATGGTCTCCAGCGGCAACGGCGGGCGCCCCCCCTTTCGGCCCCGCCTTGGGATAGCGCGGCTCGATCAGCGCCAGAAGGCGCGTCCACGGCACCACCACTTCCATCTCGGCGAGGAATTTCTCCCGCCTCGTCTGCTTCTTCTTCATCGCGTGGCGGAGGCCGGGAAAGGCGGGCTGCTTCGGCATCGGTAAGCGTCCTTGATGATCCAGACAATCCTACCTAAACCCGCTTAGGGAGCGAGGTTTTTCAGACTCTCCCTAACTATTTAAGATCACAGACTTCGTGTCTGGTTATAGGAATAAAATACCGCTTTTCGGTAACGGACGGCCCAGAACCGACCTTGGTCGCACAGGCAGCCTCTGCAATGCTGCCGCCCAGGAGCGGTTTTTCAAGGCATACTGCAACTGTCATTGTGCTCTGGAGTTTGCTTAACGTTTCAATGCGTTTTATGTTGAGGGTAGGGTGACTATTGTACGGAGAAATTTTTTTGGAAATACTTTTTGTTTTGCTAGCGGTCGGCGTAGCGTTTCTATATTTTCACCTGAAGTCCCCGACAGTGATTGGCGCGGCGGGCGAACGGCGTGTCAATGCTACGCTCCGCAAAAATCTAAATGAACAAGACTACATCGTTCTCGAAGATCTCACCTTGCCAACCAGCCACGGCACGACACAAATCGACCACATCGTCTTGTCTCGTTTTGGAGTCTTCGTGATCGAAACCAAGAATATGTCAGGCTGGATTTTTGGTGGTAAGAACCAAGCGCGTTGGACACAGGTCATGCGTGGCCACAAATCTCAGTTTCAGAATCCCCTTCGTCAGAACTACCATCATGTAAAAGTCGTCCAAGACCTGATTGGCATAAAGCTGGATCAACTGGAAAATCTCGTTACATTCGTTGGCTCAGCGGAACCCAAGACCGAAATACCACCTAATGTGTTTTGGAGCAGGCAAGACCTATTCCGCTACATTGTTTCGCGGAAAACCGTTCGATTCACTGAAAGTGAAGTGCGCGAACATGCCCGCAAATTGCGCACCAGCGCTTTGGACGCCAACAAAGAAACCCGGCGTGCGCATGTCCGGCACGTCCGAGAAAAAGCTACTCAAAAGGAAGCTGATCTTACGAAATGCCCTCGATGTGGGTCTAAGATGATCGAGAGAACCAATCGAAAGACTGGGCAAACTTTCTATGGTTGTCCGCGATACCCCAAATGCCGTGGTACACGGCAAGCGCATTGACGAAGCGGGTCTCGCAACGCGTATAGTGGCCGTTCGCGTCCTACGCGGCGGATGGCCGGTCCCAGCCCAGAGCCGACATGGTGCGGAACGACGAGGGAGGCAAAAGCGGACGCCCGCGCTGCGTTGAAGTGGACTTATTTGGCCTTTGCTTCGGCTGCGTCGGTGTCTGTTCTTGTCATGACGAAAACTAGAGGGATGCTCCCACTGTGGGCCAAGATCACTGTAGCGGTTGAGGCCCTTCACACTGCTCAGGAGTTTCCCAATTCATTGTATAACAATACGCAGAACCAATACGTTCGGTTACAAGTTTGGTCGTCAGAATGAGACCAAACGTACCAAATGTATAGATCGCCACAATGGCAGCCCGCTCACTCCACCGATATGGAAATCTATTGGAATAATATTTGAGTCTTGGTTTGTCCTGTTTGTCCGCCCACTCAGTTTCGCTGATCTCCTTGATTTGGGGCGGGCAGTAGAAAGAATATAGCGTTGATGCGATCGCCAAGAATAGGGCTGCAATAAAGAGTTCGACTAACGTCGTCGGCATGTTCAAAGGCTCTACTACTGTCGAAAGTTTGTTTCGGTTCGCACTTCCCCAGCCAATAATGTTCATGACGGCAAGGCTGCCCAATAGGGTTGACCATGAAATGCTGAACATGGGTATTTTGCTTAGAATTCGGAGTTTGGCCCAGTCAAAGAACCAAGAATTCCAACCGAAATTAACCCGATCGAGATCATCCCCTATTGGATCGTAATGCTTAAAAACAGGCCTTGTAACTTTAACATTCTCATAAATAGCATCAGACAGCTCTGCGCGAATGAAGGTGCAATTTTCAAATGCCACATTCGTTAGGTTGGAACCTGAGAGACTGATATTGACCAACTCACACTCAATAAATCTTACCCCAGATAAATCAAGATTCTCGTAATTACCCTGCAGTTGACACTTAAACCATGTTGTGTTTCGACAATTGTGATTTGAGGTGAGGCCCATGTCTCGCGCGCTATTCCATGATCCCAAAAATACATATCCATAGACCGGAAATAATTCTATTCGATGCGCAAAAGCGCCAAGACTGCCCTTACCCTTATTGCAAGCCACCAAATATTCGCGATTCTCGGCGCTAACTTCCGGCAGTTTGAGCTTGGGGATAGCTAAGCGAATTGCGTCGTACTCAGCTATAAGGCGATCGACACTTGTTTCTTCATCGGTGGACATAGGCGCAACTCTCGTCAAGGCAGGGCTGGTTTGCAGCACCTTTCGCGAGGGGTCAACGCGGAAGGTCGTCTATGTGCAACCGTACGCGCGTTCATTGCAGAACCTAGGTCTAAACGTGCTCGTTCCGATTCTTCGCTGCACTCTTCACGCATCGTCGCTGTCGGGATCAGCCCACACTTTGCAAAGCCCGCTCCCTGCGCATAGCGGACGTCGGTGCAGTTTGCAGCGAACGTCAACTTCCGCGGACTCTGAGCGTCGGTGCAGGTGATAGGATGTCAACAATTGCGGCCACGCCTCAGAGGCGCGTAAAGGCGTTTAGATCGCGCGAGAGGGTCGGTTCGCAGGGCGTGCTAAGCAAAAAGTTTTGAACGCGCTGTACGGCGCTCTCAGCGATGCTTCGCGCTGACGATGAAGTGGTGATTTTTTAGATGCTGTTGTTGCGTGCCCCCTCCCTGTTTCCGGACGTGCGTCTGAGTATCGAGCAATCGTCCACGTCACGAAGCCCTCAAATAGCGTAGTGAGGTGGGCGATTGCGGCGGAGCGTTGGGAGCAGTGCGCTGGGCTTGCAAGGCCGGACCTGCTTCCGTTTCCCGCTTTGCCTACCCTGTGACCAGCAGACGGGGCAATTACCGCCTTCATTGCGCGTGAGGATATTCCTCGCGCGCGTTCGCTCCCACATACCCCTGCTTGATCCTGTATGCACTTACTGAGACTTCTGCACCACCATCGGCAGTGAAAAAACGGGTCAAGAAGTCTTTTGGCGTCGTCGCTTCAGGCCGGGATATTTTGCTTAAATGTTGCGTGGCCGTCACGGTGCTCTGTATGCACTTACTGAGACTTTTTTCGGATGTTGCCGACAAAATATTTCGCCCTCGTTGCTCGCGACTCGGCCCCTGACTAGACTCTTCTCATCGCTCGTTTGCATGGGCGCTCCGCGTACATTCAGCCAGTTTGGATGCGCAAAAAGTTAGAAGAGAAAGAGGGCCGAACAGGCGCGACAGATGGCAGGAACAAAGATCGAGCAAAAAGCGCTGGACCTTCTCAATGCATTTGAACGTGCCGGGAAGTCCGTGGGTCGTGTCACAATTGAAGGCCGAAAAATCGAACTTGTTTTGATGAGGCCTAAAGAGGGTGACGAATTTGAGGGGTTAGATATGCGTCATGGCAAAACGTGAGCTGCCAAAACACGTTTATAGACAAAGAAACGGTCTGTATTTCCAGCGTAGAGGGTGGCCGTCCCGGAAGTTTGAAAACGACTTCGGGACGCCCGCGTTCTGGAAAGAATACGCGGACATTCTTGCGACCAAGGATCAGCCCAAGGTCATAGCCTCCCGCACCTTCGTGGCCTTGATCAAGAGCTACAGAGCGTCGCCCAGGTATCGGAACCTCAAGCCGCGTACCGGATTGGACTACGATAAGCATCTCGATTTCTTTGCGTCCATCATGGGGGATCGAAACCCGGCAAAGATGCAGCGCAAGGATGTGATCCGCATGCGCGATGCAAACGCCGAAAAGGCGTATTTCGCAAACTACTCGCTCAGGGTCCTGCGGGTGCTGATGGAGCATTGCGTCGATCTGGGCTGGCGGGACAACAACCCGGCCCGTGGTGTTCCGGAACTCAAGACGGAAAAGCGCGAGCGGGAGCCGTGGCCGGGTCAACTTCTGGAAGCCTACCGGGCCGCATGTCCACTCGGGACAAGACAGCGGCTCGTGATGGAACTTTGTGTTGGAACTGGCCAGAGGATTGGTGACGTCCTCAATATGCGGTGGTCCGACATTCAGGATGGCGCGTTCTACGTTCGGCAGAGCAAAACCAAGAAAGAGCTTTGGGTGCCGATCCTGCCAGAACTTGAGGCCGCGCTGAGCACCGCCAGTCGGCATTCCGTCTTCATCCTGACAAATGAGCAGGGGACCAATCGTTGGTCCTACCGTGGCGCGTCAGCGGCCGTGCGATCTGTCAGGGAAGAGATCGGAGCGCTCGACTACGACATTCATAGCTGGCGCTACAATGCTGCCTGCGAGCTGGTGGAAGCTGGCTGTGGCGATGATCTGGTGGCCTCGGTAACGGGCCAAAGTCCGGCGATGGTGTTGCACTATACCAAGAAGGTTCGACAGAAGGTCAGGGCCATCAAAGCTCAGCGAATGAGAACGGAACAAAAACAGAATGTTTAGACAAATGTTTAGACGGTGAAAGCGTCGCGCCGTGGTTTCCGTCTAAGCCATTGAAAAGATGTGGAGGCGAGTACCGGAATCGAACCGGTGTACACGGATTTGCAATCCGCTGCGTCACCACTCCGCCAACTCGCCGTCGCAGTGGTTGCGGTGTCTTATCATTTGCGGTTTCGAACGCAAGTGCAAACATCAATCTTGCGACTGAACAGCCTTTGGCGGGCAATCCATGGGCTTGCGGTCACAGGCGGCAAGTTTGATACCGTCAGACATTGCTGCCCGCATCCAACTGTGGCACAACACAACGCAAGGTTCTGAACGAAAGAGTTTAGTACATGACAGACTTCGCCACCCGCCGCCGGATGATGGTCGATACGCAGGTTCGCCCTTCGGACGTCACCGAATTCCCGATCATTGACGCCATGCTGACCGTCCCGCGAGAGGCCTTTGTGCCGCGCGACCGGGTCGAGGCCGCCTATGCCAGCGAGCATGTGGACCTCGGCGAGGGCAGGGTGCTGCTGGATCCGCGCGTCTTTGCCAAGCTGCTCGATGCGCTGAACCTGTCGAACAGGGATCTGGTGCTCGATATCGGGGCGGGCTACGGCTACTCCTCGGCGGTCATCGCCCGCATCGCCGAGGCGGTTGTCGCGGTCGAGGACGATGAGGCCCGCGCAGGCGAGGCCGAAAATCTGATGGCCGAACATCACGCCGACAACGTCATTCTGCACAACGGTCCCCTGGCGGCAGGCGCGCCCGAACACGGCCCCTATGACGCGATCATCGTCGAAGGCGGGGTCGAGGTCTTGCCGGATACGCTCATTGATCAGTTGAAGGAAGGCGGCCGCATGGCGGTCATCTTCATGGAAAATGCGCTTGGAACCGTGCGGATCGGGCATAAGCTGGACGGCAAAATGAGCTGGCGATATTCCTTCAACGGCACCGCGCCGGTTATTGAGGGCTTTGAAAAAACAGCAGAATTCGCGCTCTGACCACGGCAGGTCGCGGCGCTTGAGAGCAGGTGGGAAACAGGTGCTGGGCAAATTTCGAAAAATCTGGGTGCGCGGCGCGTCAGGCGCCGTGATTGCAATGTCCATGATGGCGCCGGTCTCGGCGGAAACCCTGGGTGAGGCGCTGGCTTCGGCCTATCTCAACAGCGGTCTGATCGAACAGAACCGGGCCACGCTGCGCGCCGCCGATGAAGGGGTCGCACAGGCTCTGGCCGAGCTGCGCCCGGTTGTCGAGTGGAGCGCCAACGCCCAGCGGACCTTCGGCTACAGCGGCAGTTATAGCACCAACAGCCGGACCGGGGTCACCTCCTTCGTCAAGTCCGGCACGTCCAACGACACAGCCAACATCGAACTGACTGCATCGATCGTGCTCTATGCCGGGGGCCGCAACCGGATGGGCATCGATCTGGCCAAGGAGTCGGTACTTGCGACCCGCGCCAGCCTCGTGGCCGTCGAACAGCAGGTCCTGCTGCGCGCCGTCTCTGCCTTCATGAACATTCGCCGTTTCGCGCAAACCGTGTCCCTGCGGGAAAACAACGTGCGCGTCATCAGCCAGGAACTGCGCGCCGCCCGCGACCGGTTCGAGGTTGGCGAAGTCACGCGGACCGACGTGGCACTGGCCGAGGCCCGGCTTGCTGCCGCCCGCGCCGCTCTGGCCGCGGCGCAGGGGGATCTGATCCTCGCCGGAGAGGAATACCTCGCCGCCGTGGGCAAGAAGCCCCGCAACCTCGTCAATCCGCGCTCCATGCCGAAATTCCCGTCGAGCGTTGCCGAGGCCAAGAAACTGGCCCTGCGTCAGCACCCCGACCTGATCGCGCAACAGCATACGGTGACAGTGCGCGAAATCTCGATCCTGATCGCCGAAGGGGCCAAGAAACCGACGGTGTCCCTGCAGGGCAGCTATGGCCTGACCGAGACATTCAACAGTGAGGCCTTCAACCGCGGAGGCACGATCCGTCTGGGCGCAGGCGGGCCGATCTATGCCGGCGGCAAACTGGATTCGCTGGTGCGTCAGGCCATCGCGGACCGTGACGCCGCACGCGGCGGTTTGCACCGGATTTATGCCGAAGTGGAACAAAATGTCGGCACCGCCTACGGCAACCTGACGGTTGCGCGCGCCAACCGTGCCTCGTTCGAGGAACAGGTGCGTGCCGCCACCGTCGCCTTCCAGGGGGTGCGCGAAGAGGCCAAGCTGGGCGCGCGGACAACGCTGGACGTGCTGGATGCGGAACAGGAACTGCTGGATGCACGCGCCAGCCTTGTGGGCGCGCAGGTGGATGAATCGATTGCCTCCTATCAGGTGCTGTCCGCGCTGGGCCTGCTGACCGCAGAATCGCTGCACCTTGACGTGCCGCAGTTCGATCCCGCATCTTACTACAATCTTGTCAAAACGGCTCCATTGCAGCGCTCCAAGCAGGGTGCGGAACTGGACCGTGTTCTGCGTGCTCTGGGAAAAGAGTAGTTTTTTCTACGTCTGTTGTGCCGGGCCTTGCTTTGCGGGTAGACTTTCCCCGAGGCAAGAATGGCAAGAGCAATGTCTGATCCCGTGACGAATGTGGAAATAGAAGACGTGCTGTCTTCGATCCGTCGGCTTGTGTCCGAGGAAGCGAGACCGCGCAGAGCGCCCGAGGTTGCGGCGCCTGAACGCTTGGTGTTGTCACCGGCGCTTCGCGTGGCCGAGCGGCAGGACGATGAGGGCGATGTCGCAGAGGATCCGGCTGATGATGCTGCGATCGGTGATGGCTCCGATGATCCTGAAATCGCGGTTTCGGAACCGGACTTAACGGACGCGCCTGTCGTCCTGACCGCGCCGGTCGCGCCCGACGTGACTGAGCCGGAAATGCCCGAGCCTGAATTGGCCGAGTTGGACCTGCCAGAAGCCGAACTGTCTGAGCGGGACCTGCCGGACCTGCCAGAGCTGGAACTGGCCGAACCGGATTTGCCAGAGCCCGATTTGCCAGAGCCTGAATTGCTAGAGCCCGTATTTTTGAGGTCGGAGGCGGGGCAACCCGTTCCGGTGCGCGGCATCGAAGAAGCCATGCGCAAGGCTGCGCTCTTCCTCAAGCCTCAGGATCGCGCCGATACGATTGCGGTTGAAGCAGAACCTGAGCCAGAGCCTGAACCCGAGCCTGTGGCGCAAGCAGATGCGCAGACGAATGAGACCTTCGGGGCAGGGGCCACACTGGCCGACAGGGACGATGCGATCCTGCTGTCCGGGGACATGACGCCCGTCGATGACGCCCCGGCTGCCGCATCACCCGAAGAGATGGACGCACACAAGTCTGAGGCGGAACAGCTTGCCGCGCTGCGCGCCTCCCTGACCGACATTCTGGTGACAGACCCCGAAGACCCCGCGCCCGAGGACAGCTATTCCGAAGACGTGCAGGGATGGTCCGAGGATGGTGAGCCCGCCCTGCCGGACAGCAAGGCGGAAGTCGAGGCGCGCGAAGACACGCTCGATCTCAAGATCGCGTTGCTGGAGGGCCTGTTGCAGCGGCAGGCGCTGGGGATGACCCCAGCCACACCCGATCCGCAGGACACCCCCATCCGCGATACCTTTGAGGCCTTCGAGGCGGAGCGAGAGGCACCCGATAGCGCCGCCCCGATCCTGGATACACAGCCAGAGCCCGCGACCCCCGTGGAGGCGTTGCCTGACCTTGCCGAGATGACGCCAGAGGCGGCAGAGCCATTCCCCGAGGATCAGGATGTTTCGGCGTCGGCGGAGCCTCTGGATGTCTCGGACAGTCTTGAGTTCACCGACACCATCGAAGCCGAAGAAAAAATCTACCTCGAAGACAACATCGAGCCTCTCGAAGCCGCGCACCCGGAAGTGTTGGAGACGGCAACGCCGGACGAAGTGCGCGAATTTGAAGCCGAAGTGGCCAAGGCCGCCTTTGATCCGTCCGACCTGACGCCCGAAGAAAATGCGGTGGATCCGGAGGTGGGTGAAGATCCTTCACCCGTGGAACCCGCATCTGTCGAGGTGGGCCCGGAACAGGCCGATACAGAATTGCCCGATTCAGAACTGTCCGGTGCGGCCTTCCTGCGTCATGGCTCCAGCCCGTCGATCGATTGGGAAGACCATCTTCCCGCAGCACAGGAACCCGCCGCAGAGCCCGAACCGCCGGCGGAACGCGAGGCCGCGAGCCTGCCCGCCGAAATGGACGAAGAGGCGCTGCAGGATTTGGTGGCGAATATCGTCCGGCAGGAGTTGCAGGGCGTGCTGGGAGAGCGGATCACCCGCAACGTGCGCAAACTGGTGCGCCGGGAGATTCACCGTGTTCTCATGAGCAAGGAATTCGACTGACCCGCAAGACCGCCGTGACCGGCGGAACTTCTGGTGGAACAACAGAAAAAACCCGCTCGGCTGAGCGGGTTTTTTCTTGTCAGACTGATCTTTTTGATCAGGCCGCTTCGGCCTGTTGCGCGGCGTGACGACGCTCGCTTTCTTCGCGGGAGAGGGCGACAGAGGTACGCACACCCTTACCGACAAACTCCATAAGACCGGACACAACCCGCTCGTTCGGATCGATCCCGGCACAGCTCAGCACCTCACGGCCATCGCGCGAACGCGCCCAGCGGGCGATCTGCTCGGGGCCGTTACCGTACTTCTTGTCGTCAGCAATGGCATCGTCCAGGGCAGCCAGAACGACCGCCGCAAAAAGCTTGCGGGCGCGGTTGCCTTGCTCTGCGTTGAACGCGGTGCTGTCAACGAAATCCTTCATGAGTCGACCTTTGATTATTGCTCTTGTGTTTTTGGGCGTGGCGGCGGTTATGGCCTATTCAGTTCGATTCGAATACCCCATAGCTGCATAGCTCCCATGCAATTTTTGCATAACTTTCTGCATCTGCAACACAGGATAGGTTGTCTTGCCACCCGCTAACGGTCCAGATATAGGAGCGGTCAATCATTCATCAACCTTTCGCCATGGTATCGCCACATGCCCAAGATCAACGGAAACGAAATCCGCCCCGGTAACGTTCTGGAGCACGACGGACATCTTTGGGCCGCGGTCAAGGTCGATCACGTCAAGCCCGGAAAGGGCGGCGCCTTTGCCCAGGTCGAGATGAAGAACCTGCGCAACGGCTCCAAGCTGAACGAACGTTTCCGCAGCGCCGACAAGGTCGAGCGTGTGCGTCTGGAACAGAAGGACATGCAGTTCCTCTATGAGGCCGACGGCATGCTGACCTTCATGGACACCGAAACCTTTGAACAGGTCGAACTGCCCGCCGACATCCTCGGCGATCGCCGCCCGTTCCTGCAGGACGGCATGACCATCGTCGTCGAATTCTACGAGGCCGAGGCGCTGAACGCCACGCTGCCGCAGAAAGTCACCTGCCAGATCGTCGAGACGGAGCCGGTCGTCAAAGGCCAGACCGCCGCCAACAGCTTCAAGCCCGCCGTGCTGGACAATGGCGTGCGCATCACCGTTCCGCCCTTCGTGGCGCAGGACGAGATGATCGTCGTGAACACCGAAACCATGGAATATTCCGAGCGCGCCTGACCTCGGGGCCCGCGCGCACATACCCCCGAAATTGCCGGGGGTACGAAAACCATGACTGAACAGGCCTCCGGCGCAAACGCCAGGAGGCCTTTTTCATGATCGACACAGCCACCGACCACGATCTTCCCGCGCTGGCATCCATGCTCTATGCGCTGAACGCCCAGCACGCCGCGCAGCTGCCCGCCCGGTTCCATACCGACGGCCAATCGCCGGACCTGACCGCCTTCCTTGCGCAGGCGATGGAAGAGGGCGCCCGCGTTCTGCTCTACAGGACCGAAGGCGTGCCACGCGGCTACCTGATGTGGCAATTGATCGAACGCCCCGAAACGCCGCTGGAACGGCCCGGGCGCATCGCGCTGCTGGACCATATCTATGTCGAACCGATCTGGCGCAGGCGGGGTCTGGGCCAGCGCCTGATCGCGCGGTTCGAGCGGGAGATCGCAGAGGCCGGATGTGACAGCTGGATCACCCGCGTGCATGCCTTCAACGGGGCCAGCGCCGCGCTGATGCAGGAGGCGGGCGCGCGCCTGTCGGTGCAGGTCTTCGAAAAGCCGCTTCAGACCCCGGCCTGATCCAGCAGCCCCTCGACCATCGCGACATAGCCGGTGCCGAACAGCGACAGGTGCACCAGCGCGGGCCAAAGCTGATAAATCGGGCGGCGCGCCTGCCAATCCGGGGCAGGCGCTCCGTAGCCGGTCCAGAACGCGTCGTCCGGGCGGCCAAAGAGCGTCAGCATGGCAAGGTCCACCTCCGCGTGGCCGTGGTAGCAGGCCGGGTCGATCAGATAGGCCTGCGGGCCGGAAAACAGCGCGTTGCCGGTCCACAGGTCGCCATGCAGCAGGGCCGGGGCAGGGGCCGGCGGCAAAAGCTCTGGCAAACGCGCCGCCAGAACGCTCAGCCTGCGCCCGATCCGCTGCGGCACCGACCCCACAAAGGGCAAGAGCCGCCGCTGCGCCCAGAACGCGGGCCAGTCGTCGCCCGGCCTGTTATCGATCCGAACCGTGCCAAAGGCGTAGTCCTGCGGCCAGCCATATCCCGGTCCCGTCGATCCATGCAGGCACCGCAGGGTCTCCCCCAAGGCGCGCCAGCCATCAGGCGTGGCGCGGGTCTCGTCCAGCCAATGCAGGCACATCAGATCGTCCTGACACCACAGCATGTGCGGCGCGGCGGCACCCGCCTCGGCAAGGGCGCGCAGCATTCCTGCCTCCACCCCGACCAGCGGCCCGATCTTGACCGCCACCCGCCGCCCATCGGCCAGATCGGCGCGGTACACCTCGCTCAGGTCGCCGCCCTGCACCGGGACGGCAGAGGCAACCTCTGCCCCCAGCGCCTGCGCAACCCGCGCCTGCCAACTCATGTCGGCAGGGTGACGCGCGCCTCTCCTGCGGTCATCTCTCCCTTGGCGCGGTCGAACCGCAGGTAGGCGATGCCCTGTCCGCCGGACTGGGTGAACAACGTCCCGGCCGGTTTTTCCCCGGCCATGATCTCGGTCCCCGCCGGGGCCGCGCCATCGACCTGCACCTGTGCCAGACCCTTGCGCAGTTCCGTCTTGTGCTTCATCCGCGCGGTCACTTCCTGACCCACGTAACAGCCCTTGCGGAAATCCACCCCGTGCAGCCGTTCGAACCCTGCCTCCAGGATAAAGGTGTCGGGCGTCAGTTCCACACCCGCGCTGGGCACGCAGGCCGCCACGCGCAGGGCGTCCCAATCCGCGTCGGTGCCGGGCTGCCCCGCATAGCCGCGCCAGCCCAGCGAGGGATGCCGGGGGTCGGCAAAGGCGCCTTCGGGCATTTCACCCAGGCCCCGCGTGACCTGAATATCCGTCTCGGTGATCTCGATGGGCGCGCGCAGCTTGTACATGCTCAGCCGTTGCAGCAGCGATGCCGCCTGATCCGCATCCGCGTCGATCAGGACGTCTTCGCCATCGGGCGCCAGAAAGAAATCCGCCATGTATTTGCCCTGCGGGGTCAGAAGGGCGGCATAGACCAGCCCGTCCTTCAACCCCTTGACGTCATTGGTAACCAGCCCCTGCAGGAAGTCGGCGGCGCCTGTGCCGCGCACCCGCAGGACCTTGCGCTTTTCTTCGGCCATATCGTTTTCCTTTTCCCCATCAACCGCATATAGGCCCCTAAGCCAAAAACGAACAGGGCGATGCGCGCACCGATCTCGATCATCATTCCTACCCTGAATGCGGCGCAGCATCTGCCCGCATGTCTGCACAGCCTTGGCGAAGGGTTGCAGGCCGGGTTGATCCGCGAACTGGTGATCAGCGACGGCGGCTCTGACGACGCCACGCTGAAACTGGCCGAGGCGGCTGGAGCGCACGTCGTCACCGGGCCGCCTTCGCGTGCGGGGCAGGTGCGGCACGGCTGCGACGCGGCAGAGGGCGACTGGCTGCTGATCCTGCCCGCGCACACGCGACTGGCCGAAGGGTGGAGCAGCACTGTCACGCCGGTCCTCACACGGCCCGGTGCCTATCATTTCCGGCTGGCCCTTGATGCGACGGGCGTGATGCCCGCATGTGTGGCGGGCTGGGCGAACCTGCGGGCGCGGGTCTTTGGTCTGCCCCGCGCCGAACAGGGCCTGCTGATCGACCGCGCCACGCTGAAGGCCGCAGGGGGCTTTGCCGATCGGCCGACATCGAATGACGCGGCGCTTGTCCGGCGTCCGGGGCGGCTGCAATGCCTGCCTGCCACCGTCATCGCTTCGGCACGGGCTTGACGCCGGCAAACCCGGTAACGGCGCAGAGCGTTCCACGACGCGCCTGCCGGTGTCAGGTTTCTTCGGCCTTGTCGAACTGCATCTTGTAGAGGTCCGCATAGGCGCCGCCCTTGGTGATCAGATCGTCATGGGTGCCTTCCTCGACCACGCGGCCCGCGTCCATGACAACGATCTTGTCGGCATTGCGCACGGTCGACAGCCGGTGCGCGATCACCAGCGTCGTGCGCCCCTGTGACAGCCGTTCCAGCGCGGCCTGCACCACGGCCTCGGACTGCGCGTCCAGCGCGCTTGTGGCCTCGTCCAGCAGCAGGACAGGCGTATCGCGCAGCAGGGCGCGCGCAATCGCCACCCGTTGCCGCTGACCACCCGACAGGCGCGACCCGCGCGGGCCGACCTTGGTCTCCAGCCCATCCTCCAGACGGGGCAGGAAGTCCGAGACATGCGCCGCCTTCAGCGCCGCCTGCAGCGCCTCTTCGGACACCTCGCGGTCCAGCACGATATTGTCGCGCAGCGTCTCGTCGAACAGCAGCGCGTCCTGACTGACGATGGAAATCATGTCACGCAGATCGCGCAGCCGCAGCTGCGTAACCGGGGCCTCGCCGATCTCGACCTGCCCCTCCTGCGCGTCCACCAGCCGGGTCAGCAGGTTGAACACCGTCGACTTGCCCGCGCCCGAGGCCCCGACAAGCGCGGTGGTCTGGCCGGGGGCCGCATCAAAGGTCAGGCCGAGCAGCACATCCGTCTCGCCATAGGTCAGCCGCACGCCGTTCAGCCGGATGCCGGGCACACCCTCAGGCCGCGGCAGCGGGTCTGCGGGGTCTTTCAGCGTGGGCTGCATGGCCAGGATCTCCATGATCCGCTCGATGCTGGCCGCCGCCACCTGCCAGACGCCCGACACCGCGCCCAGCCGCCGCAGCGGCTCGAACGCAAGGCCGATGGCGGTGAAGAAGGCCATGAAATCGCCCACGGTCTTTTCGCCCGCGATGATCTCTCCGCCGCCGAAATACAGCACCCCGACAAAGCCGATGCCCGACATGATGTCGATCAGGCCGGGCAAAGAGGCCTGACCGGCCACCGACCGCGTCTCGGCCCGGATGCGTTGCCGCGTCAGCCCGCGGTACTTCTTGGCCATCCAGCGTTCCAGCAGGTTCAGCTTGACCGGTGTGATGCCCAGAAACGCCTCGTTCAGCCGCACCGAGGTCCGCGCCGCCAGATCGCGCACCACTCGCGCATTGCCGCGCACGAAGCGCTGCAGAAAGATCGACGGCCCCACCAGAAGCGGCGCGCCCACCAGCGCCACCAGCGTCCATTTCCAGTCGATGAACAGCGCCACCCCGAACAGTGAGATCAACGCCACCACATCGCGCCCCGCGCCGGTGATCAGCGTGCTCCAGACCTTGGCTATGGCACCCACGTCGCCCTCGATCCGCTGGATGATATAGCCCGGCCCGTGTTCAAGGTGAAAGGACGGGTCCAGCGACATCAGGTGTTCCAGCAGGTCCTGCCGGATATCGGCCATCGACATCTGCGACACCCGCGCCAGCAGCACCTTTTGCAAGACGCTGGCAATGGCGCGAAAGGTGAAGATCCCCATCACCGCCAGCCCGACCCAGATCAGCGCATCCGAATTGCCGCCGATGAAGACGGTGTCGAACATCGGCTTCATCATGTAGCTGAGCAGGCCGAACATGCTGCCCTCGATGGCCATGAACAGCATGGCCAGCGCCATCAGGCCGCCGTAACGCTTCAGATAGCGCCGCCAGAGCCACAGGAACATGCGCCGCAGGCTTGTGTTACTGTCTGCCAAGCATCAGCTCCCGCGCGACGTCCAGTTCCGGTTTGCGCGCATCCCATCCGGCCTGGATGATCTTGGCGCGGTACTCGTGACGGATCCAGTCCTCGAACCCGATCTCGCCCAGCGTCAGCCGCGCCTCGTACAGGCGCAGCACATAATCCTGCACGCCGGTCTTGGTGAAATCGAGATGCATGTAGCGGATGCCAAGCTGCTTCTTGGCCTCCTCGATGGGCGCATCCTCGAACACCAGGAGATACATCGCCGCCACGAACCCGGCCCGGTCCGCGCCGGACTTGCAATGAAACATCATCGGCTTTTCCGCCGCGCGCAACGCCTCGATCACGTTGAGGATGCGCGACCGCGGGGCCGCCTCGCGCGCCCAGAGCTTGGCATCGACCAGCGTCATGCCCAGCTGTTCGACGCTTTCCTGCTCGAACAGGTAATGGGAATACTTGTCCGGCCCGCGCAGGTTGACGACCGTCTTGATCCCCATCTTCGCATAGCGTTCGAACCGCCGGTGCGTCGGCTGGTTCGACCGGTAGACCCCAGGCGCGATCTGATAGAAATTGGTCCAGAGCACCCGCAGAAAGGCATGGTCGAACAGGTTGTAATGCAGCTTTGACCAGCGCCGCGCCGAGGGCGTCGAGATGTCCTTGCCGAAGGAGTGGCGCAGGCGTCGTTCCGCCGCGTCCAGTTTGCTCCAGAGTCTAGCCAGCATGCGCGCGCGTCCCCTGCGTTCCGGCGGGCGGTTTACGCGTCAATTCACGGGCTGTCCAGCAAGGGCCGGTATTGACGGCGGAGCGTCGCACGATAAAGGTCGCCGCGTTTGCCCAAGGGAGGTGTCATGCCGCTAGCTTCTGGTCGCCCCTACATGGCCCTTCCCGGGCCCTCCATGATGCCCGACAGGGTGCTGCAGGCCATGCACCGGCCCGCGCCAGACATCTATGCCGCGGACCTGCACCAGATGGTGGCGGGCCTGATTCCCGACTTGCGCAGCGTCGCCGGGACAGCACAGGGCCATGTGGCCATGTATATCTCAAACGGTCACGGCGTCTGGGAGGCGGCCCTGTCCAACACCGTCTTTGCCGGGGAAACCGTGCTGGTGCCCACCACGGGCGCCTTTGGCCACGGCTGGGCCGATATGGCGCGTGCCATCGGGGCGGAGGTCGAGATCCTCGAACATGGCCGCCAGTCACCGATTGACCCCGAACGGGTGCGCGCGGCCCTGCTGGCCGACAAGCAACAGCGGATCAAGGCGGTATTGGCGGTGCATGTGGACACCTCGTCTTCGGTCCGGTCCGACATTGCAGCCCTGCGCGCGGTGCTGGACGAGGTCGGGCATCCGGCGCTTCTGATGGCCGACTGCATCGCCTCTTTGGGATGTGACCGGTTCGAGATGGACAACTGGGGCGTCGATGTGATGGTCACCGGCTCGCAAAAGGGGCTGATGGTGCCACCGGGCATGGGGTTTGTGTTCTTCAACGCCCGCGCGATGGAGGTCCGCCACCAGATGCCGCGCGTGTCGATCTATTGGGACTGGGCGCCGCGTGCGGAGCCGGAGATGTTCTACCAGTATTTCGGCGGCACCGCGCCCACCCATCACCTCTACGGGCTGCGCGAGGCGCTGACCATGATGATGGACGAGGGGATGGAGGCGATCTGGACCCGGCATGCGCGCCTTGCGCAGGCGCTCTGGGCGGCGGCAGACTGCTGGTCCGCCGAGGGGCCGTTCCGGCTGAACGTGCCGGAAGCGAAACATCGGTCGCACGCCGTGACGGCGGCGCAACTGGGCGCGCCCTTGGGCGACCGGCTGCGGGACTGGTGCCGGGATGAGGCGGGGGTTTCTCTGGGGATCGGGCTGCGCGTCGGCGATACCGAGGACCCGACCGGATCGGGCTATTTCCGCTTTGGCCACATGGGGCATCTGAACGCGCATGGTATGCTGGGCCTGATCGGCGTGGTCGAGGCCGGGTTGACGGCCTTGCAGATCCCGCATTGCGGCGGCGCGCTGGACGCGGCGGTCCACGCGCTGGCGGACTAGGGGTTTCGGGTTTCGCCTCGCCTTTGGCGAGGCGATCCGCGCGCGCCCTGCGGGCGCGCGTTTGCCGGGGTTTATGCGGGACGGTCTTTCGCTTCCTGAACCCACCAAAGAACAACCCCCGGGCCGGTTCCCCGCAACCGTCCTGTCGCTGATTGAGGCCTGAACCAGACCCTCTGCCCCTGCAAGGGCAAGCCGAGCTGCGCTCGGGGCTGCGCCCCCTTGCAGCGCCAGAGGCTCCGGTTCCCTTCGGCCTCAGCGACAGGACGGCTCCGGAGAACAGGCCCTTTGCGGGGGGCGGCGGGTCACGCCTCTTGCAGCAGCCCGCCGTCCAGCCGCAGCTGGCGATCCATCCGCGCGGCAAGCTCAAGGTTATGCGTGGCGATCAGCGCCGACAGCCCGGTTTCGCGCACCAGCGTCATCAGCGCGCCGAACACCCGGTCCGAGGTCGAGGGATCGAGGTTCCCGGTCGGTTCATCCGCCAGCAGCAGGCGCGGCGCATTGGCCATCGCCCGGCAAAAGGCGACGCGCTGCTGTTCGCCCCCCGACAGGGCAGCGGGCCGGTGATCGGCACGGTCGGCGATGCCCACGCTTTCCAGCAGGGCGCGCGCCCGGGTGTCGGCAGCGGCGCGCGCCGTGCTATTGGCCAGTTGCGGCAGCACGATGTTTTCCAGCGCGGTGAATTCGGGCAGCAGGTGGTGGAACTGGTAGACAAAGCCCACGTCCGCGCGGCGCACGGCGGTGCGGCGCCGGTCGCTCTGGCCCTGCATCGCCTCGCCGCCGATGTCCACCGTGCCCGCATCCGGCGTGTCCAGCAGCCCCGCGATGTGCAGGAGCGTCGATTTGCCCGCGCCGGAGGGCGCGACCAGCGCCACCACCTCACCGCGGGCCAGGGTCAGGTCGATGCCGCGCAGCACCTGAACCTCGCCCGGCAGGCCCTTTTTGTAGGTCTTTTCGATCCCCGTCAGCCGCAGCACCGTTTCACTCATAGCGCAGCGCCTCCACCGGGTTCATCCGCGCAGCGCGCCGGGCCGGAAAGATCGTGACGATGAAACTGAGCCCCAGCGACAGGCCGACGGCGGAGAGCACGTCCCTGAGGTGCAGTTCTGCGGGCAGGGCATAAATGCCGCGGATCGAGGGATCCCAGACGCCGCCGCCCGACAGGTAATTCACCGTGGCAAAGATCGGGTCGATGTAGATCGCGAAGAGGCAGCCCAGGATCACGCCCGCGATCGTGCCGAGGATGCCGGTGAAGGACCCGCAGATGAAGAACACCCGCATGACGGAGCCTTCGGTCAGGCCCATGGTGCGCAGGATGCCGATGTCGCGGCCCTTGTTCTTGACCAGCATGATCAGCCCGGAAACGATGTTCATCGTGGCGATCAGCACCAGCACCGAGAGGATCACGAACATCACGTTATCCTCGACATCCAGAGCGCGCAGGAACCCGCTGCTGGCGTCCTGCCATGTCCAGATGATGGTGCCCGCGCCCGCCGCCTGACCGATGGCGCCGGTATAGCTGTCGACATGTTCGGGGTCCTCGACGGTGATTTCCAGCTCATCCGCCACGCCGTCGCGGTTGAAATAGAGCTGCGCCTCCTCGAAGGGCATGTAGATCCGGGTGCGGTCGATGTCATAGCGCCCGGCGGTGAAGATATAGGTGACGGGATAGGCCTTGACCCGGGGCGACACGCCGAAGGCCGTCTTGACCCCGTCGGGGGAGATCAGCTTGACCTCATCGCCCAGACCCACGCCCAGCATCTGCGCCACGCCCGATCCGATGGCGATGCCCTGGTCGAAATCGACGATATTGCCGACGCCGGTTTCCATGTCGGCGATGCGGGGGATCTCGATCAGATCAGCCTGCGCGATGCCAAAGACCTCGACGCCCGCGTTGCGCCCCTGCGCCGTGGCCATGACCTGCCCCTTGACCAGCGGGGCCACCCGCGTCACGCCCTCGACCGCGCGCACCTGCTCGGCCATGGCCGCGTAGTCGGGCAGGGTCCGAGTCGTCACGCCGTTCTCGTCCAGCCGCTGCACGTGGTAGACCGTGACATGGGCATTGGCCCCCACGATCGTATCCACGAATTCGGCGCGGAACCCGGACCGCACCGCCAGCGTCGCGATCAGCGCAAAGACCGCCAGCGTGATGCCGATCAGCGAAATCCACGTCATCACCGAAACGCCGCCCTCGGCGCGTTTTGCGCGCAGGTAGCGCCAGGCAATCATCCACTCGAAGGGGGCAAAGGGGGGCGGTTGGCGCGTCATGGCTCTTTCTGTCCTGCTCTTGCGCGGAAACTGGCCTTTTGCCCGGTCCGGGTCAAGTTGTCGCCTGCGCCCGCGCGCGACGCTCCGCCTGTTGTGACCGGGCGCAGGCATGCCTATCTTTGCAGGTGTCCCAACGCCGGAGCCCCCCATGCCCAACCTCAGCCGCCTGACAGAGGCCCAGATCCGCAAGGCCGAGGCCGAAGGCAAGCTCAAGAACCTCGAAGGAGAGGGCAAACCCCTGCCGAACCGCCCCGGGGACGCGCTGGTCGACGCGGGCGACGCGGCGGGCTTTCGCATCATGGCAGAGGCGGGCGCGCTGCCCGAGGAAATCCGCCTCAAGGCGCAACTGGATCAGGCCCGCGCCGACTGGCAGGCCGCCAGTGATCCGGCCGAGAAGAAACGCCTGATGGCGCGTCTGGCCGATCTGCAGATGCGTTATGAAATCGCCCGCGACGCCCGTCGCAAATTCATGCGGTGACGCCCGTCGTAAATTCATGCGTCAACGCATGCCGCAGGTTCCTGCGCTGACGCGGCGCACAATTCATCCGTTGACGCGGCGCGCGGCCTGACCATAACTGCCGCCCATGACCGGACCCCGCTATCCCGCCCTCATCGCCTCCTTGCCCGCAACCGTGCCCTTCGTCGGCCCCGAACTGCAGGAGCGCGAGCGCGGCGCAAAATTCCGCGCCCGCCTTGGCGCGAACGAAAGCGTCTTTGGCCCGTCGCCCTTCGCCATCGCCGCGATGCAGGATGAGGCGGTCGAGGCGTGGAAATACGCCGACCCCAGCCATATCGACCTCAAGGCCGCGCTGGCCGAGGAAATGGCATGTACCCCGGACAACATCCTGATCGCCGAAGGCATCGACGGCCTGCTGGGCTATACGGCGCGGCTGATGGTGGAACAGGGCGACGCGGTGGTGACATCGGACGGCGCCTATCCGACCTTCAACTACCATGTCACCGGCTTTGGCGGCGTGCTGCACAAGGTGCCCTACGCGGGCGACCACGAAAACCTCGCGGGCCTGATCGACAAGGCCGCAGAGGTGGACGCCAAGCTGCTCTACCTTGCCAACCCGGACAATCCGATGGGCACATGGCACAGCGGTGCCGCCATTGAGGCGGCGCTGGACCGGCTGCCGGAGGGCTGCGTCATGGTGCTGGACGAGGCCTATATCGAATTCGCCCCCGAAGGCACCGCGCCGAATATCGACCCCGAAGATGCCCGCGTCCTGCGCTATCGCACCTTCTCCAAGGGGTTCGGGCTGGCCGGGATGCGCGTGGGTTATGTCTGCGGCGCGGCGGCGACGATCCGTGCCTTCGACAAGATCCGCAACCATTTCGGCATGACGCGGCTTGGCCTTGCCGGGGCGCTGGCCGCGCTTGGGGATCGCGAATGGCTGGACGAGGTGGTGCGGCTGGTCGAGGAATCGCGCGATGAAATCGGGCGCATCGTACAGGCCAACGGCCTGACGCCCTTGCCCTCGGCCACGAATTTCGTCGCCGTGGATTGCGGGCGCGATGGCGATTTCGCGCGCCGGGTGCTGGCCGAACTGATTGCCGAAGGCGTCTTTGTCCGCATGCCCTTTGTCGCCCCGCAGGACCGCTGCATCCGCATCAGCGCCGGTCGGCCAGAGGACTTGAAGGTGCTGGCAGAGGCGCTGCCGGTGGCCCTGAAACGCGCCCGCGACGGCGATTGACTGCCTGCTGACCGCCTGTCGCGCGGGCAGTCACGAACAAGTTTACGAAAATTTCAGGGCTTCCGGTCATCCTGACCTGACAACCGCGCCTGCTGCGCTATTCTGTCACAGGTGTTGCTTGTGACAGGAGGTCGAAAAATGTCCAGCCATCAACCGAAACCGGTCGAGGATTACATGACCGCCAATATGGTCCTGATCTTCGTCAACCTGCTCTGGGTCTTTGTGGCCCTCTGGTCCTACTGGGGTCTTGGCCCGGTCCTGATCATCGCGGCCCTGCTCAATCACCTGATCACCCGGCTGGATGAGGCGCGCCGCCGCCACGACGGCCCTTTTGACCGCGCCTGATCCGGGCAGACAATCGCCATGACGTTGCCGCCCGCAACCGGGCGGGCATCTTTCCTTATGTCCTTGGGCGTTCTAGCCTTGCCGCTCCCCTTTGACCGGAGCCGTCATGCCTCAGATCCCCGTCGCCCAGATCGCCCTCTTGTCCGAACAGGCGCTTGTCGCCCATGGCGCCAGCGCCCCGATCGCGGCGGAAATGGCCCGCGCCATTGCCTGGGCAGAGGCACGCGGCAACCGGATCTGCGGTCTCTACTACCTCGAAAGCTATTGCCAGCAGTTGCAGACGGGCCGCGTGGATGGACAGGCCGTGCCGGTGGTGGAGGAGCCGCGCGCTTCTGAGATCCGTGTGGACGCGGCGCATGGCTTTGCCCAGCCCGCCTTTGCCGCCGGTTTGCCGCAGGCGCTGGCGGCGGCGCGCGAAACCGGCGTGGTCAGCCTTGCGCTGCATCACGCCCACACCTGCACCGCGCTGGGCTATTTCTGCGAACAGATCGCGCTCGGCGGGGCGCTGGGGCTGGGGCTGACCAATGCCTCGCCCATCGTCGCCGCACCGGGGGGCAAGACCCGCGTGATCGGCACCAACCCGATCTCCTTTGCCGTGCCGGACGGGCAGGGCGGGGTGGCCATGCTCTTCGATCAAAGCACGACCACCGTGGCGCTGGGCCGGATCACCATGGCCAAGGCTGCCGGTGAGGCCATCCCCGAAGGCTGGGCCGTCGATGCCGAGGGCCGCCCCACCACGGACCCGGAGGCCGCGCTGGCGGGCTCGCTGACCTCTGCCGGGGGCTACAAGGGCTGGGGCTTTGGCCTGATGGCCGAGATCCTCGCCGCCTGCCTTGGCGGAGGGGTGCTCAGCAAGGAGGTCAAACCGCTCAAGGCGCCAGAGGGGCAGCCGCATGACCTTGGCCAGTATTTCCTGATCATCGACCCGGGGCAGGGCGCGTTTTTCGACCGGCTGGCTCAGTTGGCTCAGGTGGTCACACAGGACGACGGCGCGCGGATCCCGGGCGCGGGGCGGGTTCCCTCCGACAGCGCGGACGTGCCCGATGCGCTCTGGCAGCAATTGCGCGATCTGGCGGGGGAAAAGGCCTGACCGGAGGGGGCGCTTTTGGGGCGCATTCGTCACCAAAGGGTTAATTCGCGCCTGTAACCCCTTGATCTGGCATTCCCCCTAAGCTGTCCACGCGTGGACACCCTCAGGCCCGCTGCGTGATCCAGACCCCCAGCGCCATCACCCCCAGCCCCGTCGCCCGCGTCAGGGTCAGGGGCGACACCCGCGCCCCGAACAGCCCGAAATGATCGATGGCGGCGGCGCTGATCATCTGTCCCAGCAGCACGAAAAAGATCGCGTTTCCGATGCCGAATTTCGGCGCGATGATCGTCACTGACAGCACGTAAAACGCCACCAGGCAGCCGCCCAGAAACAGGTGCCGGGGCGCCTCCGCGACACCCCCCAGCCCCTTCGCCCCGGTCACGCCCCAGATCACCGAGACCGACAGCAAGGCCACACAAAACAGCACCAGCGCCGCCGCGATGGGAGAGCCCAGCCGCACCCCCAAGGCCGCATTCAGAGCGGCCAGCGTCGGGATGCCGATGCCGGCCAGCAGCATCACCAAGGCATAGTGAGTCATCCCCGATCCTTTCATGACGGCAGAAAGAAGGTCGCGCTGGCCACCGCCACCGGCGCCGCGTCGGGCAGACGCTCCAGCGTCGCCTCGGCAAAGATCATCGCCCGCCCCGCCTTGATCACCCGCGCCGTGCAGCGCACCGCCTCGCCCCGCGCGGCGCTCAGAAAGCGGGTTTCAAGATTGGTGGTGGCCACCGGCTTGAACTCTCCCAGCCGCCCGGCGCAGGCAAAGACCATCGAGGTATCCGCCAGCGTCGCCAACGCCTGACCGCAGACGATCCCGCCGACACGGGCGATTTCGGGGGTGATCGGAACCTCCAGAACCGCCGCATCGGGGCCGATTGCGGTGACCTCTGGCCTCAGGGACAGCACCCAGGGTGCGAAATTCTCTTCCAAGAGACGCTGCGCGATGGCAGGATCGTTCATGAGGGACCTCCGATAATCCGGCGTCACAATGACCGGAGCCGGGGCCGCTGTCACCCGTCTTGAACGGGGCGTGCGCGGCAATCGTCCCCGGGGGCGACAGGCCGCCCCGGCAAAAGAAAAAAGACGGAGCAGGACAATGAAGAGATTTCTTCTGGCGATAACGGCGGTGCTGGCGGTTTCCGCCTGCGATACGCTCACGACCAAGCTGGACGGCACCAGCCGGTCATGGTTCACGCCGCTGACCGATCCGGTGGCCGAGGATGCCATGCATCCCGGGGCCGCGATCTACAACCGGAACTGCGCCTATTGCCACGGCGACACGGGGCAGGGCGACGGCGCGCTGGGCCGTGAGCTGCCGGTGGCGCCGGTGGACCTGACCCTGTTGGCCGCAGCCAACGGCGGCACCTTTCCGGCCGAGCGGGTGCTGGAGACCGTGCATGGCTATCCGGGCAAGTTCCACCGCGGCTCGATGCCCGAGTTCGGGCAGGAACTGTCTGGCCCATTGGTCGAGTGGCGCGCGCCGTCGGGTGAGATCATCATGACGCCCAAGGGGCTGATGGATGTGGTCAGCTATGTGGAGAGCCTTCAGGCGGACCGGGACGGCTGAGACGGCGGGCTTGCCAGTTCCTGCGGGCTTTGGCAGGAGAGACGGCAGAGAGATCGGGGGCAGCGATGCACAGAATTGGATTCGCGCTGGTGACGGCGCTGGGGCTTGCGGGATGTATGGAGACCGGGCCGGGCGCGATGCCGGAGCCATCGGACGGGCGGGCGCTGTTCATGCAGAACTGCGCGGTCTGTCACGGTGAGGACGGGCGCGGCAATGGCACGATGGCGCGGGCGATGAAGAAGGCGCCAGCCAACCTGACGCTGATCTCTGTCCGGCATGGCGACACGTTTCCGCGGGCCAAGGTGATGTCGATCATCGACGGCTATGCGCGCTCGGACCTGTCGGGGCCGGGAATGCCGGAATTCGGCGCGCTGCTGGAGGGCGATCTGGTCCCTTATGACAGCGGCGATGGCAAGCTGACACCGACACCGCGCAAGCTGGTGGCGCTGGCGGAATATCTGGAGTCGATTCAGGCCACGCGGTAAGGCGCATTTGGGGGTGTCCACGCGTGGACACGAAGTTGACGCAACGTCTTCAATGACTTCTGGAGACGATTTTACCTTTGGTTTACGGATCGGGACCTTGGAGAGGGCCGGGAACGGCGGTCGTTTCGGCCCTGAACGGGCCGCAACATCGCCCCGCCCACCGTCCCGCAGACGCGCTTTGCGGCGCGAGGACGGTGAGATCGGTCAGGCGGCGACCGCTTTGCGGACCATAGTCCAGTAGTGATCCTGCACCTGCGTGCCGCTGAGGCGGCCCCCGGGGCGATACCATGTGGTGACACCGGTCAGCATGGCAATCACCGCCATTGTCGTCAGCTTGGTGTCCGCGATGTCGAAAACCCCAGCCGCGCGGCCTGCCTGCAGGATCGATTCAAGCTCTGTCTCGTAGGCGTGGCGCAACCGTTCGATCACCGCGAAGTTCTGCGGTTCCAGGTTGCGCAATTCCATATAGGCGATGAAAACGAGGTCCGGCCTGTCGAGGTGGTAGGCGATGTGGAAGCGTACGAAGGATTCCAGTTCCGCCACCGGATCCGACGCCGCCTCGCGCGCCTGCCACGACGCCAGCAGATCGTCGAGGTGCCCCTTCATCAGCGAGAACAGCAGCGCCTGCTTGTCCGGCGTATAGTTGTAGAGCGCCCCGGCCTGCAGGCCGACCGCGCCCGCGATCTGGCGCATCGACACGGCGGCATAGCCGTGTTCGGCGAAAAGCCGAAGCGCCGCGTCGCGGATGCGTGGACCGGTGATCCCGGAGTGACTGCCCTGTGTGCGTGCCATGCCGCACAGATTATCTGAACGAGCGTTCATATCAACCCGGATGCTTGCGCGCGGGTATCGGCTGGGGCAAGAGTGAGCCATGTCGTTGCGGACCCGATCATACACGGCCTTTGCGCTGCTGGCCTTTGCGGTCGGGCTGACGGCCTGCACGCAGTTTCCGGAACTGGACGCGGCGCAGACGCCGGGCGTGGAAACGGCCCCCTTTCCGAAACTCTTGCCGCTGGACGACCTGTTGGGCGGTCCGATGCCCGAGGTGTCGGCGGAGACGATCACCTATGTCGAGGGCCGGGTGGGCGCCCTGCAGGCGCGCGCCGACAGGCTGCGCCGGGCGCAGGTGGCGCAGGGACCCGTCGACAGCCGCATAGCGCGACTGCGGCAGAAGGCGGCGGATCTGCGCACCCAATAGGGCGCGATGCCCGCGGAACCGGCGTCGAAATCACACAATCGCAGAGAATGGGCCGGGCGGAGCAACCGCCTGCCTGCCTGCCCTTGCCCCTGTCGCGGCTTGGCGATAACCGGAGGCGCGAAGGAAAACAGCCCAGAGGAGCCTCTCCCATGTCCCAGGTTTTGCGTCTTGGAATCGCCGGTCTGGGGACCGTGGGCACAGGTGTCGTCAAGATCGTGCGCCAGAAGGCGGCGTTGCTGGCGGAACGCTCTGGCCGGAGCATCGAAATCAGCGCGGTGTCGGCGCGGACGCGCGACAAGGACCGCGGCGTGACCCTGTCCGATTATGCATGGGAAGACGATCCCGTGGCGCTGGCCACGCGCGACGATGTGGATGTCTTTGTCGAACTGATGGGCGGCAGCGACGGCCCGGCCAAGGCGGCGGTCGAAGCGGCGCTGAAGGCGGGCAAGGACGTTGTCACCGCCAACAAGGCGATGCTGGCCCACCACGGCCAGGCGCTGGCCCTCTTGGCGGAGGAAACCGGCGCGGTGCTGCGGTTCGAGGCGGCGGTGGCGGGGGGCATCCCGGTCATCAAGGCGCTGACCGAGGGGCTGGCCGGGAATGACATCGAACGCGTCATGGGCGTGATGAACGGCACCTGCAACTACATCCTGACACGGATGGAGGATGCGGGGCTGAGCTATGACGAGGCCTTTGCCGAGGCGGACGGGCTTGGCTATCTGGAGGCCGATCCGCAGCTGGACGTGGGCGGCATCGATGCGGGGCACAAGCTGTCGCTGCTGTCCTCCATCGCCTTTGGCACGCAGGTCAATTTCGACGCGGTCGAGCTGGAAGGCATTGGCAAGGTCACCATCGACGACATTCACCACGCCGCCGACATGGGTTTCCGGATCAAGCTGCTGGGCGTGGCGCGCATGACGGGCCGGGGGCTGGAACAGAGCATGGCGCCCTGCCTTGTGCCTGCGGGTTCGCCGCTGGGCCAGTTGCAGGGCGGCACCAACATGGTGGTGATCGAGGGCGATCAGGTTGGCCAGATCGTCATGCGCGGTGCCGGTGCCGGAGAGGGCCCGACGGCCAGCGCGGTGATGGGCGACGTGATGGATATTGCGCGCGGTCTGCGGGTGTCGACCTTTGGCCGCCCGGCGGGTGCCCTGGTCGAGGCGGCCCCGGCCAAGGCCTCGGCCCCGGCGCCCTATTACCTGCGCATGGCGCTGGCGGACAAGCCGGGCGCGCTGGCCAAGGTGGCGACGGCGCTGGGCGAAGCGGGGGTGTCGATCCACCGGATGCGCCAGTACGACCACACCGATGACAGCGCCCCGGTTCTGATCGTGACGCACAAGACCACGCGCGCCGCGCTGGATCAGGCGCTGACCGCGATGGAGGCCACCGGCGTGGTGCTGACCGTGCCCGTCGCCCTGCGCATCGAGGAAGTCTGACGCCGCGCAGGCACAAAAGGTGACAGACGGGGCGGGCCGATTGGTGCCCGCCTTTTTCGTGATTGCTTTGGAAAGCACACCCTTGGGATGTAGCGCGGCAATGCCCTTGCGGGCCGGTCCCGGCGCGGGGTACTCAACAGGCGATGCTGCTCTCACGAAGGAACACCGGCAATGTCCGCTCCCAAAGATTTCAATGACCGTATGCTTTCCCTTGGCCTTGCCCGCGTGGCGGAACAGGCCGCCATCGCAAGCGCCGACTGGATCGGCCGCGGCGACGAGAAAGCCGCCGATCAGGCGGCGGTCAACGCCATGCGCGAGCAGTTGAACAAGCTGGACATCAAGGGTGTCGTCGTCATCGGCGAGGGCGAACGGGACGAGGCGCCGATGCTGTATATCGGCGAAGAGGTCGGCAGCGGCAACGGACCGGGCGTGGACATCGCGCTGGACCCGCTGGAAGGCACGACGCTGACCGCCAAGGACATGCCGAACGCGCTGACCGTGATTGCCATGGGCCCGCGCGGCAGCATGCTGCACGCGCCGGACGTCTACATGGATAAGCTGGCCATTGGTCCGGGCTTCAAACCCGGGGCCGTCACCCTGTCCATGAGCCCGGCAGAGCGGGTTTCGGCGCTGGCCTCGGCCAAGGGCTGTTCGACCAAGGACATCACCGTCTGCGTGCTGGAGCGTCCGCGTCATGAGGCCATGATCGAAGAGCTGCGGTCCACGGGCGCGTCGATCCGTCTGATCACGGATGGCGACGTGGCCGGTGTCATGCACTGCGCCGAGCCGCATGTGACGGGAATCGACATGTATATGGGGTCCGGTGGCGCGCCCGAGGGCGTGCTGGCGGCAGCCGCGCTGAAATGCATGGGCGGGCAGATCTATGGCCGGCTGCAGTTCCGTAACGACGACGAACGCGGCCGCGCGGCCAAGGCCGGGATCACCAATCTGGACCGGGTCTATACCCGCGACGACATGGTGACCGAGAACGTGATCTTTGCCGCGACCGGCGTCACCAACGGATCGTTGCTGCCGGGGTTGAAGCGTGAGCCGGGTTATACAACGACCGAAACCTTGCTGATGCGGTCCAAGACCGGCTCCGTCCGGCGGATGGTCTATCGCAACCCGTTCAACCACGAGGCCTGAACCCTGGCCGGGGAAGGGGGCGCTGCCCCCGTCGCCTGACGGCGACTCCCCCGGCGTATTTTGAAAGAGAAGAAACCGGGAGAGTCCGTGTCCTATCTGGGGGTGGAGAGCAGTCTGACCGGGCGGCGCTGGGTCGGACCCGGACCCGAACAGGCGCGGCAGGCCGAGGCGCTTGTGCAGCGCACGGGGTTGCCCAATGCGTTATGTGCCGTGCTGGCGCGGCTGGGGGTCGAGGCGGGCGCGGTCGATGACTATCTTGCGCCGACGCTGCGGACCTTGTTGCCCGATCCGCGCAGTCTGAAGGACATGGAGCGCGCGGCGGCGCGGTTCCTGCAGGCGGTGCGGGGGCGCGAAAGGATTGCCGTCTTTGCCGATTACGACGTGGACGGCGGGGCCTCTGCCGCGCTGTTGATCGATTGGTTGCGGCAGGTGGGGCGGCCCGCAACGCTGTATGTGCCGGACCGGATCGACGAGGGGTATGGGCCCAACGTTCCCGCGATGACGGCGCTTGCGGCCGAGCATGACCTGATCCTCTGCGTCGACTGCGGAACCCTGTCGCATGAGCCGATCGCGGCGGCGAAGGGAGCGGCGGATGTGGTGGTTCTGGACCACCACCTGGGCAGCGAGACGCTGCCCGAGGCGCTGGCCGTGGTGAACCCCAACCGTCAGGATGAGGATGGGGCGCTGGCGCATCTTTGCGCGGCGGCGGTGGTGTTCCTGATGCTGGTCGAAGCCGGGCGGCAGATGCGCGAGGCCGGGGCGCAGGGCCCCGACCTGATGGCGCTGCTGGACCTGGTGGCGCTGGCCACGGTGGCCGATGTGGCGCCGTTGAAAGGTGTGAACCGGGCGCTGGTGCACCAGGGGCTGAAGGTCATGGCGCGACGGTCGCGCCCCGGTTTGGTGGCCCTGTCAGATGTGGCGCGGCTGGAGCGCGCGCCGTCGTCCTATCACCTGGGATATGTGCTGGGTCCGCGGGTCAATGCCGGGGGCCGGATCGGCAAGGCGGATCTGGGTGCGCGTCTTCTGGCCTGTGAGTCGGAGCATGAAGCGCGGGCCATGGCCGAACAGCTGGACATTCTGAACGCGGAGAGGCGTGAGATCGAGACCGCTGTTCGCGCCGCTGCCGTGGCGCAGGCCGAGGAACGCGGGCTGGACGGGCCGCTGGTCTGGGCGGCGGGCGAGGGGTGGCATCCGGGGGTTGTGGGCATTGTCGCTTCGCGGTTGAAGGAGCAGACCAACCGGCCCAGCATCGTGATCGGGCTGGAGGGTGATGAGGGCAAGGGCTCTGGCCGGTCCGTTCCGGGGGTCGATCTGGGCGCGGCGATCCAGCGGCTGGCCAGCGAGGGGCTGTTGATCAAGGGCGGCGGGCACAAGATGGCCGCCGGGCTGACCGTGGCGCGCGAAAAGCTGGAACCGGCGATGGCGCGACTGTCCGAGCTGCTGGAGCGGCAGGGCGCGGGGCAGGGAGGCCCCGCCGATCTGCGCCTTGACGGGGTATTGATGCCGGGGGCGGCGACGCTGGAGCTGTGCGAACAGCTGGAGCGCGCGGGCCCCTACGGTGCCGCGGTTTCCGGGCCGAGGTTCGTGCTGCCGGACATGCAGATTCGTTTTGCCAAGCGCGTGGGGCAGGGGCACCTGAAACTGACCGTGTCGGACGGGCTGGGCACGAACCTGGATGCGATTCTGTTTTCCGCCTTCGACAGTCCGATCGGGCCGGCGCTGGAGGATCACAAGGGCACAAGATTCCATCTTGCGGGCAAGCTGGACGTGAATTTCTGGCAAGGCCGAAGCACCGTTCAACTGCGTCTGGACGATGCGGCGCCGGCCTCGACAGAGGGCTGAAGGGCGGGTCCGAAAAAGGTCATGCCGGCAGGTCAAAAAACTGAATTTTCTGCTTGCAAGCACCGCGCGCTTTTCATAGAACCCGCCTCACGCCGCAGCGACGGTCCTTGAGACAGCGCCGCAGCGGACCAGAGTGGCCCGTTCGTCTATCGGTTAGGACGCCAGGTTTTCAACCTGGAAAGAGGGGTTCGATTCCCCTACGGGCTGCCACTTTCCTTTTTCCTTCTGAAAAATCAGTGCCTTAGGGTCCGGTATTGTCTTGCGTGTTCGCGCGGCGGCAAAAGTGGGGCAGTTTCCTTCGAGTTCTCTCCTCTTTTCTTCTTTGGCGCGGCTTCGGCGCGGACGGGTTGGTTCGGGCCTTTGGTGTATCGAGAGACGACCTTCGAAGGTTGGTTCCGGGTAAACACCTTGATCCCGAAAACTGAGCCGCTCGGAAAGGGGGCGGGTTGTCTGCAGGTTGTCTGCAGGTTTCGGAAGCATTTGTAGGCTTTCAGCCTGTTCGAGAGCGTGAACGGCAGCGCCGGGGCAGATGTTGACAGCGCATGGGGGGCTCGCCCTGCGATTGAATGTGGCGTCACAGGAGATTGGGGGCCAAGGCGCTGCTGATCCGGCCTATTCGGAAAAATAGTCCGGATACTCTTTGCGCAGGGCGTCGAGGCGGCTCATCGTGCCGGAGAGGTGGCTGCGCATGGCCTCGGCGGCGGCGTCGGGATCGCCGGCGGAGATGCTGAGCAGGATCTGCCTATGGTGTTTGACAATGTCGGCCATCTTGCCCTTGGAGGGCAGGTCGAGCCGCTGGCAGCGGGTCAGGTGGCCCAGCCTGCGCAGCAGCATCTGTTGCAGGTTGACCATGCCGACCCCGGCAAAGAGCGTGCGGTGAAAGCTGCGGTCCAATTCGTAGAACAGGTCCATCTGCGCGGTGTTGCCCAGCAGCGCCTCCTGCATCTGCACGATGGCCTCCGCCCGGGGCACGGTTTCCGAGCCCGGGTTCTGGGCGAGCCGCCGGACCACCTCTGTTTCGATCGCGACGCGCAGGAATTGCGTTTCCTGCAACTGGTCGACGTCGATGCGTTTCACCACCGTTCCGGACTGCGGCATGATCTTGATCAGCCCGTCCTCTTCCAGTTTCTGCATGGCGTCGCGCAGGGGCGTCAGGGAGACGCCGAACTCTTTGGCGAGCGCGTTGCGCGACAGGATCGTGCCGGGCGGAAATTCCAGCGTGACAATCTTGATGCGGAGGCGGTCATAGACCGTGCCGACCGCCGAGGAGGGCGCGATTTCGGGATTGTTTTCAAAGGTTTGTTCCAGCGATGCCATGGCCCTGAAAACTCCTTTCGCGCGCCTTTCGTCCGGGGGGACGTAGTACAGGGCAGTGCCCTATTCAATCAGGATTGACCGGTCTGGGCAACTAATATATTAGTCAACGTACCTGCGGACCAGTCATGCGGAGGAGGTATGACAGCGGCAGGCCATTGGGAGGAAATCATGAAATTCGAAATGCTGAAGGCCCTGACCAGGGTTGGGGCCATGGCGGCGGTTGTCGCGGCCTCCGCCACCGCGGTGACCGCCGCGGACCGCGTGCTGAAGATCCAGACCTCGTCCAACGCAAGCCACGCCTCGCTGGCCTATCTCAACGAAGAGTGGGTGCCGAAGCTTGAGAAGATGACCGGCGGGTCGCTGACTGTCGAACTGCTGCCGGTGGATGCGGTTGTGCCGCGCCGCGAGACCGCAGAAGCGATTTCGGTCGGCATTCTGGATGGTGACCTGACCTCGATCAACTATTTCGCCGGTGTCGATCCGGCCTTTGCCCTGATGGGCGACCTGATTGCGGGCTACGATTCCGCCGACCAGATCCAGGCGTTCTGCGCACAGGGCGGCGGCAAGGAAATGCTGCAAAAGCTGTTCGATGCGCATTTCGAAGGTGTGCATGTGGTCGGCTGCGGCGCCTATGCGCGTGAGGCATTCGTGTCCAAGGTGCCGGTGCGCGGCGTGGCGGACCTCAAGGGCCTGAAAATCCGCTCTCCCGAAGGTCTGGCCGCCGACGTGTTCAAACGTGCAGGGGCGGCGCCGGTGTCGATGTCCGGGTCCGAAACCTATGGCGCGCTGGACAAGGGCGTGATCGACGCGGCGGACAACTCGGCCTATGCCAACAACGACGCCAACGGCATGCACAAGATCGCCAAGTACCCGATCTTCCCCGGCATCCATTCGACCCCGATCCTGCAGTTCACCGTCTCCCACATGGTCTGGGAAGAGCTGACAGAGGCAGAACAGGTCGCGCTGGAGACATGGTATCTGGCGGCCTACAACGGCCTGCGGCAGCACTTCGACCGCCTCGACCGCCAGTTGGTGGCACGGGACAAGGCCGCCGGTGAGCTGGAAATCATCGACTGGCCGCAGTCCGAGCGGGATGCGCTGCGCGCCATCGCTCAGGAAGCCTGGGCCGACTTTGCCGCCGGCTCTGACCTCGCCAAGGAAGTCTTTGACACGCATGTCGCCTTCATGAAGCAGGCCGGCCTCCTCTGAGGTCCACTGAACAAGACGAAAACGTGCCCCGGGGATGACCCGGGGCCGCTTTCATCGCGTCGGCCGGGGCAGGCGGACGTGTGCCGCCCGGTGCGGCATCGGGATGGAACCGCGCGGGGAATGAAATGAGCCAGGAATACCAGAAGGCGCTGGAGGATACCGACATCGAGATCGCGGCGCAGGATCCGCTGCACGACGATCCCGATCTGTCGATGGAGGATTACACGCCGGTCGATCACTTCAGCCATGTGGTCGGCATCGCGATTTCGTCCTTTTACCTCGTGGCGGCGCTGGCCACGCTGTACGAAGTCTTTTCCCGCTATGTGCTGAACGCGCCAACCTTCTGGGCCTTCGAGACGGTGATGGTGACGGTGGCGGCGGCGTGGATGCTGTCGGCGGGCTATGTCACGCTGAAAAAGCGTCATATCGGCATCACGGTGATCCACGGGCTGACCACCAAGCGACAGCAATGGTGGCTGGACCTGTTTGCCATGCTGGTGGGCGTCGTCGCGCTGTATATGCTGCTGACCGACGCACCGATCCGCGCCTATGTCAGCGTCGAGCGGGTGGAAAAGAGCGGCTCTGCCTTCAACTCTCCGCTGCCGATGATGATGAAATCGCTGATGGTGGTCGGCGCCTTCATGTACTTGGCGCAGTTGATGATGAACCTGCACCGGCATGTGACGTCCTCTGCCGCGAAGTGGATCGTCAAGATCGTCGCTGCCTACTTTGTGCTCTACTTCGTGTCGGCCTTCCTGTCCCAGTACTTCGACTGGTCGGTGGCCAATGCCTTCTCCGGTTTCATCACAGATATCGGCAAGGCGATGGACCCGTCCCAAGCGCTGCAGATGCGCAAGATGGATCTGGGCACCGTTTCCCTGATCATGGTGATCATGCTGATCGCGCTGATGATGACGGGCATGCCGCTGGGCATCGTCACGCTGATCGTCTCGGTCATCATGGCCATCGGCTTTTTCGGGCCGCGCGGTTTGTTCCTTGTCTCGTCGAACGCGGTTGGCCTGCTGGAGCATTACAGCCTTGTCGCGGTGCCGTTCTTTGTCCTCATGGCCTCGATCCTTGAACGGGCGGGCATTGCCGAGGACCTGTTCGACGCAATGAGCATCTTTGCCGGAAACCTGCGCGGCGGGGTGGCGGTGCAGACGACAGTGGTTGCCGTGATCCTTGCCGCCATGTCCGGCGTCATGGGCGGCGAGATCGTGATGCTGGGCCTTGTGGCGCTGCCGCAGATGTTCCGCCTTGGCTATGACCGCAAGATCACCATCGGCCTGATCTGCGCCGCGGGGGCGCTGGCCACGTTGATCCCGCCGTCGATCATCATGATCGTCTATGGCCTGTCCGCAGAGGTGGGCATCGGCGACCTGTTCATGGCCGGGGCCATTCCGGGTATAATGCTGGCGATCTTCTACGCGGGCTACGTGCTGATCCGCGTCAACATCACCCCCTCGATGGCACCGACGGCCGCCGAGGTGGCGCAGATCACCGGCAAGGACCAGAAGCTGACCAAGGACCGGCTGATCGCCGTGTTCCTTTGCATCCTGTTGATCGGCGCGGTCATGGGCTCGATCTATGGCGGCGTCGCCTCTGTGACAGAGGCCGCAGCGGTGGGCTGCATCGGTGCGCTGCTGGTGGCCGCCGTGCGCAACCAGTTCAAGTGGGAGGTGCTCAGCGCCGCGCTGATGGGCACCATGACGACCGTTGGCACGATCATCTGGCTGATCCTTGGCGCGGTCAGCTTTGTCGGCATCTTCAACCTTGTGGGCGGCGGCGATTTCATGCGCTCGCTGTTCCTTGGGATGGGCCTGTCGGCGATGGGCACCGTGCTGGTGATGATGCTGATCCTAATGGTGCTGGGCACCTTCATGGAATGGATCGCCATCGTGCTGATCACGGTGCCGGTCTTTGCCCCGGTGGTGATGACACTGGCGCCCGAGCTTGGCCTGACAGAGGATCAGGCCAAGATCTGGTTCGGCATCCTGTTTGTCATGAACATCCAGATCTATTTCCTGTCACCGCCCTTTGGCCCGGCTTGTTTCTGGCTGAAATCGGTGGCCCCCAAGGACGTGACCCTGCAGGAAATCTTTCTTGCCGTGCTGCCCTTCATCGGGTTGCAGATCGTCGGCCTGCTGCTGGTGATGTTCTTTCCGCAAATCGCCCTTTGGCTGCCCGAACTTTTGAATTGAGGACACTGAAATGATCGGAAGAGACTCCCGTCAAGACATCGACGGCTATGGCGTCTGGCCATGGCTTTTGGGACTTGTCATGGTTGCCGTGATTGTCGGCCTCATGTTCGGCCTGGCCAGCCCCATTTCCTGAAGGAGGTCACATGACCAAGAAACCCGAAGACCTTCGTTCCGCCCGCTGGTTCGCCCCGGATGACCTGCGTTCGATGGGGCACCGGTCCCGAGCAATGCAAATGGGGATGGATGGCGCGGACTGGGAAGGCAAACCCGTCATCGCGATCATCAACACATGGTCGGATCTGTCGCCCTGTCACCACCACCTGCGCGACCGCGCGGAATTCGTGAAGAAGGGTGTCTATCAGGCGGGCGGCATGCCGGTCGAGATGCCGGTGCATTCCTTTTCGGAGCAGTTCCTGAAGCCGACATCCATGCTGTATCGCAACATGGGCGCGCTGGAGGTCGAGGAGACGCTGCGCAGCCATCCCATCGACGGGGTTGTGCTGATGGGGGGCTGTGACAAGTCCACCCCGGCGCTTGTCATGGGCGCGGTCAGCATGGGGCTGCCGTTCATCTACATGCCCGCAGGCGCGATGCTGCGCGGCAATTACGCCGGCGAAAAGCTGGGCAGCGGCACGGACGTCTGGAAATACTGGGACGAACGCCGCGCCGGGACCATCACCAAGGACCAGTGGGACGGCGTGCAGGGCGGAATCGCACGCAGCTATGGCACCTGCATGACCATGGGCACCGCCAGCACGATGATGTCGATCGCCGATGGCTGGGGCCTGACGCTGCCGGGAGCCTCTTCCATTCCTGCGCCGGATGCGGGCCACAAACGCATGGCCGCCGCCTGCGGTCGCCGCGCCGTGGACATGGTTTGGGAGGACCTGACGCCCGACAAGATCATGACGTGGGAAAGCACGCGCAACGCGGTGATCGTGGCCATGGCGACCGGCTGTTCGACCAATGCGATCATCCACCTGATCGCCATGGCCCGCCGCGCCGGGATCGATCTGACGCTGGAGCATCTGGACGAAATCGGCCACACCACCCCGGTGCTGGCCAACCTGCGCCCCTCCGGCAAGGAGTACCTGATGGAGGACTTCTTTTACGCGGGCGGCCTGCCGGCGCTAATGAAGGAACTGGGTGACAAGCTGGACCTGTCGGTGATGACGGCGAACGGCCGCACGATGGGCGAGAACATCGCCGATGCGGTGAATTACAACAACGACGTGATCCGCCCGCTGTCCAACCCGGTTTACCACGAGGGGTCGCTGGCGGTGCTGAAAGGCAACCTTGCCCCCGATGGCGCGGTGATCAAGCCCGCCGCAATGGATCCGAAGTTTCAGACGCACTCTGGCCCGGCCATCGTCGCCGACAATTACGCCCAGCTGAAAGAGATCATCAACGACGAGAACTACCCCATGACGCCCGACAGCGTAATGGTGCTGCGCAATGCCGGGCCGCAGGGCGGGCCGGGGATGCCGGAATGGGGCATGATCCCGATGCCCAAGGCGCTGTTGAAACAGGGCCACCGCGACATGCTGCGGCTGTCGGATGCGCGGATGTCGGGCACCTCCTACGGGGCCTGCATCCTGCATGTGGCGCCAGAGGCATTCGTCGGCGGGCCACTGGCCCTGATCCAGACGGACGACATCATCGAGATCGATGTGCCCAACCGCAGCCTGAACGTGCGTCTGACGGATGAGGAACTGGCCGCGCGGCGCAAAAACTGGACGGCGCCGGAGCCGCGTTTCGAACGTGGATATGGCTGGATGTATTCCAAGCATATCGAACAGGCGGACAAGGGCTGTGATTTCGACTTCCTGCGCACGGAATTCGGCGCGCCGGTGCCGGAACCCGAAATCAACTGATATACTCGATGGGGCGGGCGCTTTGGCGTCGGGACACAGGAGGAAACACTGATGCCCATCACTCCCTACATTCATTTTGGCGGAAATTGCGAAGAGGCCCTGACCCATTACGCAAATGTCTTTGGCGGCGAGATCGAAATGCTGATGCGCTGGAGCGAGGGACCGCCGGACGTGCAGGTGGCGCCCGAGCATCAGAATTGGGTGATGCATGCCAGCCTGCGGATCGGCGAGTCGCGCCTGATGGCCTCTGACTCAATGCCGGAGCATTTCGTGCCGCCACAGGGTATTTCGGTGTCGATCGAGATCGACGGCCCCGATGAGGCCCGGGCGGCCTTTGACGCGCTCAAGGAGGGCGGACAGGCCTGGATGGAATTCGGGCCGACGTTCTGGTCCAGCGGTTTCGGAATGCTGACCGACCGCTTTGGAATCCAGTGGATGATCAGTCTAAGTGAAAGTCACGACACATGAACGAAGAAGACGGGCGCAGGCTTGCGTCGGCCTTGCGGGGCGTTTCGGGGATCCTCGTCACGCCCTTTGACCAGTCCGGCGAGATCGCGCCGGACCTGCTGAAACCCGTGGTCGACCGGGCGGTCGCTGCGGGCGTCCACGTCCTGACCGCCAATGGCAACACCGGTGAATTCTATGGCCTGACCGTCGCGGAGGCCTGTGACATGGTCCGGGCCGCAGGCGCGCATATCGCAGGCCGGGTGCCCATGGTGGCCGGGGTCGGGCGCGGTATCCGGGACGCGCAGGCGCTTGCCCGGGCCTCGGCCGAGGCAGGCGCCGCCGCCCTGATGATCCACCAGCCGCCCGATCCCTTTGTTGCGCCGCGTGGTCTGCTGGACTACGTGCAGGCGGTCCGTGAGGCCGGGCAGGGGCTGCCGATCATTCTTTACCTGCGCAACGACGCCATCGGCACAGAGGCCATCGCCGCGCTTTGCGGGATCGAGGGTGTCACGGGCGTCAAATGGGCCACCCCCAACCCGATGAAACTGAAGGCCGCGATCGAGGCTTGCCCGGATCACATCACCTGGACCGGCGGTCTGGCCGAGGTCTGGGCGCCGACCTTCTACGCGGTGGGCGCGCGGGGGTTCACCTCTGGCCTGATCAACGTCTGGCCGGAACGCTCTGTCGCGATCAACGCCGCGCTCGAAGGTGGCGATTACGCTGAGGCGCGTCGCCTGATCGCCGAGATGCAGGTGTTCGAGGACATCCGCGCCGAAGAACAGGGCGGTGCCAACGTGCCGGGCGTCAAGGCGGCGCTTGCAATGATGGGAGAGGATTGCGGAGCGGCCCGCCCGCCCGCCGCTTGGCCCCTTTCCGATAACCAGATCGCGCGGCTGCGCGAATTCATGACCACCAATGGCCTGATCCGAGGATCCTGAAATGACCGATCACCCCCTCAAACCCGAAACCAAAGCCAAGCTGGAACAGGTGTCCGTCGCCACGCTGGCCACCGCGCTCTACAAGCGCGGGCTGCGCCATCAGGCCATTCAGGACGTGCGCCCGCTGTCCCAGAAGGGCAAGAACATGGTCGGGCCCGCCTTTACCCTGCGCTACATGCCTGCCCGCGAGGACCGCAACCAGTTGGTCGAGTTCCGCAACCCCGAACATCCGCAGCGGGTGGCCATCGAAACCTGCCCGCCGGGGCATGTTCTGGTGATGGACAGCCGCAAGTCGGCCTATGCGGCCAGCGCGGGCGATATCCTGATCACCCGGCTGATGATGCGCGGTGGGGCCGGTGTGGTGACCGATGGCGGTTTCCGCGATGCGATGAACATCGCCAAGCTGGACATGCCCGCCTATCACTCGCGGCCCTCCAGCCCGACCAACCTGACCACCAACGAGGCCATCGACATCAATGTGCCGATCGGCTGCGGGGATGCGCCGGTCTTTCCGGGCGATATTGTCGTGGGCGACGATGACAGCGTCATCATCCTGCCGGCCCATCTGGCGGATGAAATCGCCGACGAGGCCATCGAGATGACCGCCTACGAGGATTTCGCGCTGGAGCAGGTCAAGAACGGTGCGGCGATCATCGGGCTGTACCCGGCAACCAAGGAAGAGAGCCTGGAGAAATTCGCCAAGTGGCGTGCTGACAACGGGCGGTAAGCGAAGGGGCCGCCTTTCCTGAGGAGGAGATGACATGAAACTTCACGGATGGGCGGCCTTTTTCGCCGCAACGGCGCTGGCCGGACCTTTGGCGGCGGCTTGTGATGTGCAGGCGCTGTCCCATGACGGCGTCGCAATCACCGGGGCCGAGGCGCTGCCCGCCGGTGACGACAGCCCGCTGCCGCATTGCCGGGTGACCGGCACGATGAACGAACGCACGGGCATTGACGGGATGCCCTATGCGCTGGATTTCGAATTGCGTCTGCCGGACGACTGGAACGGTCGTTTCGTGCATCAGTTCAACGGCGGCAACGACGGCGTGGTGAAGCCCGCGTTTGGTCCCTTGCTGAGCGGCGATAAGAGCGACACCGCCCTGTCGCGCGGCTATGCTGTGGTGTCCTCGAACGCAGGCCATGACAGTGACAAGTTCAAGGAATTCGGACTGGCGGGCGGCGCGCGGTTCGGTCTCGATCCGGCGGCGCGGGCGGCCTATGGCTATACCGCCGTGCGGGATCTGAACCCGGTGGCCGAGGCGCTGGTCGAACAGTTCTACGGTGAGGACATCGCCTATACCTACGGCATCGGCAGTTCCAACGGTGGGCGGCACGCCATGGTCGCTGCCGTGCGCCTGCCCGAGGTGTTTGACGGTCTGTTGGTGGGCTATCCCGGTTTCAATCTGCCGCGGGCCGCCTTGCAGCATGCGCTGGACGTGCAGGCCTTTCGCAGCGTTTCGGACGAGTTGAAGACCGCCTTCTCCCGAGAGGACATGACGCTGGTGGCGGAGAAGGTGCTGGCGGCCTGCGACGGACTGGATGGTCTGGAGGACGGTTGGATCGGTGATACGGATGGCTGTTTGGCCACGTTTGATCCCGCCAGCCTGACCTGCACAGATGGTCAGAATTCGGCCTGCCTGAGCCCTGAACAGACTGTGGCCCTGGTCACCATCCATGCCGGGCCAAAGGGAGCGGACGGACAGCCGCTTTATTCTGACTGGGCCTGGGACAGCGGCATCGCCTCTGGCAACTGGCGGTTCTGGAAACTGGAAAGCCCGATCCCGCCATGGGGCAACAAGCCGATCATCGCGGTGATGGGCGCGTCGTCGCTGGCGCAGGTCTTTACCACGCCGCCAACGCCGGTGGATGGGTCGCCCGAAGCGTTGGAACAGTTCCTGATGGGTTTTGACATCGCGGCAGAGGCGGACAAGATCTTTGCCACCGACGCCACTTTTACGGAAAGCGCCATGACGTTCATGACGCCGCCGGGACTGGACGATCCAAAGCTGACAGAATTCCGCGATGCGGGTGGCAAGATGCTGATCCTGCACGGCGTGTCGGACCCTGTCTTTTCGGTCCGCGACACGGCCGCGTGGTATGACAGGCTGGATGCCAACACGGGCGGCGCGGCAGGCGAATTTGCCCTGTTCTACCGCAATCCGGGCATGCCGCACGGGGCCGGCGGGCCGTCGACCGATGCCTATGACCTGCTGACGCCGCTGGTGAACTGGGTCGAAAATGGGGACAGGCCGGGGGCACTGATCGCCGGAGTGACCGAAGGCAACGCCGAAGGCCGCGCCGCTCTGGGCGATGTCACGCGCAAGCTTTGTCCCTATCCGCAGGTGGCGCGCTACACCGGCGGCGATGCGGCCAGCCACGAAAGTTTTGCCTGCGAATGAGTGATGCACCGTCAGATGTGATCCGCCTCGATGCGCGTGACAACGTGGTTGTGGCGCGGGTCGAGATCGCCGCCGGAACGGCTGTCCCGGGTGAGGGGGTCACGGCGCTGCAGGATGTGCCGGCGGGGCACAAGTTGGCCACCACACATATTCCCAAGGGCGCGCCGGTGCTGAAATACGCAACGGTCATCGGCTACGCGGGCGAGGACATCGCGCCGGGGACGTGGATGCACGTGCACAACGTCCTCGTGGATGAAATCCAGAAAGACTATCGCTTTGGGCAGGACTATGTCCCGGCAGAGCTTTTGCCCGAGGAGGCGCGCGCGCGTTTCATGGGGATCCGCCGCGCTGACGGGCGGGTCGGGACGCGCAACTATATCGGTGTGTTCATCACGGTGAACTGCGCCGCCACCGTCGCGCGCAAGATCGCCGCCTATTTCGACGAAGAGCGGCTGGAGGATTTTCCGAACGTCGACGGCGTCGTGCCCTTTATCCATCAGCAGGGCTGCGGAATGGAAGCAACGGGAGAGCCGATGGCCCTGCTGCACCGGACGCTGGCCGGGTATATCCGGCACCCGAACCTTGCCGGGGCAGTGGTCTGTTCGCTGGGGTGTGAGCGCAACTCGCTGGAGCGGTTCTTTGCGGACATGGCGCTGGAAACCGGCACCATGCTGCACACGGTCCGGATGCAGGACGTGGGCGGCACCGCCGAGGCGATCAATGCGGGCAAAAGGGCCATCCGAAAGATGTTGCCGGAGGCGAACAAGGCCGCCCGCAGCCCACAATCGGCGGAGCACCTGCGGATCGGCCTGCAATGCGGCGGCTCTGACGGGTTTTCCGGTCTTGGCGCCAATCCGGCGTTGGGCCGCGCGGTGGATATTCTTGCCCGCCACGGCGGGACCGCGATCCTGTCGGAAACGCCCGAGCTCTATGGGATCGAACACACGCTGACCGCGCGGGCGCGGGATGAGCAGACGGGACGGGCCCTGCTGGACCGGATCAAATGGTGGCTGAACTACACCGATGGCCGGGACGTGCAGATGCAGGGTGTCGTCAGCCCCGGCAATCAGGCGGGCGGGCTGGCCAACGTGATCGAAAAGGCCTTGGGCGGCGCGAAAAAGGGCGGCTCCACCGGGATCGAGGCGGTCTATCGCTATGCCGAGCCGGTGACGGCGCGCGGTCTGGTCTACATGGACACGCCGGGATATGACCCGGTGGCGGCGACCGGACAGATCGCGGGCGGGGCGAACCTGATCTGCTTTACCACCGGGCGCGGCAGCTGTTTCGGATCGTTCCCCGCGCCGACCGTCAAGCTGGCCAGCAATTCGCCGATGTATCAAAAGATGACCGGCGACATGGACATCAACTGCGGCGCGGTCATAGATGGCGACAAGACGCTTGATGCGATGGGGCAGGAGATCTTTGACCAGATCCTCGCCATCGCCTCTGGCCGCAAATCGAAAAGCGAGGCGCTGGGTGTCGGCGCCGAGGAATTTGCACCATGGCCCATCGGGGTCACCGGCTAAGGAAAGGATATTCCATGCTCGATAAATCCGTTTTCACCCCCCACGGCAAGCACCTGATCGCTGGAGAGTGGGTCGCGGGAGAGACCACCTTCACCTCCGAGCCAGCGCATGGCCCGGCGCATGACTACAGCGTTGGTACGCCCGCGCTGGTGGATCGCGCCTGTCAGGCCGCCGAAGAGGCGTTCTGGTCCTACGGCTATTCCACCCGTGAAGCGCGCGCCGCGTTTCTGAACGCCATCGCCGATGAGATCGACGCGCGCGGAGAGGCCATCACCGAAATCGGCACTCAGGAAACCGGCCTGCCCGAAGCCCGCCTGCAAGGGGAGCGCGGCCGCACCGTGGGTCAGTTGCGGCTGTTCGCGTCGCATATCCTGAAGGGGGAGTATCTGGACCGTCGCCACGATGAGGCGCTGCCGGATCGGCAGCCGTTGCCGCGCCCCGACCTGAAGATGGTGCAGCGCCCCATCGGCCCCGTTGCGGTCTTTGGCGCGTCGAACTTTCCGCTGGCGTTTTCGACGGCGGGCGGCGACACGGCCAGCGCGCTGGCGGCGGGATGTCCGGTGGTGGTGAAGGGGCATTCGGCCCATCCGGGCACCGGTGAAATCGTGGCCGAGGCCATTTTTGCGGCCATCGAAAAGACCGGTATGCCCAAAGGCGTCTTCAGCCTGATTCAGGGCGGCAAGCGGGACGTGGGCACGGCGCTGGTACAGCATCCGCTGATCCGCGCCGTGGGCTTCACCGGCTCTCTGGGCGGCGGTCGGGCGCTGTTCGATCTCTGCGCGCAGCGGCCGGAACCGATCCCGTTCTTCGGCGAGTTGGGCAGCGTCAACCCGATGTTCCTGCTGCCCGAGGCGGTCAAGGCGCGCGGGGCGGCCATCGGCACCGGCTGGGCCGGGTCGCTGACCATGGGCGCGGGCCAGTTCTGCACCAATCCGGGCATCGCGGTCGTACAGACCGGGGCCGAGGGCGACGCCTTTGTTCAGGCGGCGGCAGAGGCGCTTAAGGGGGTCACGACCCAATGCATGCTGACCGATGGCATCGCTTCGGCCTACAAGGACGGCAAGTCGCGCTTTGACGGGCGCAACGCGGTCAAGCCGGTGATGGTGACCAGCAGCGAAGGGCGCAATGCCTCGCCCAACCTTTATGAAACCGATGCGGCGAATTACCTGCAGGATCATGCGCTGGGCGAAGAGGTCTTTGGGCCGCTGGGTCTGGTCGTGCGGGTGTCTGGCGCGGAAGAGATGGAGGAGTTGGCGCGCGGGTTCGAGGGGCAGCTGACCTGTACGCTGCACATGGACGACGGCGACACGGCGCTGGCGCAGCGGCTGATGCCGGTGCTGGAGCGCAAGGCCGGTCGCCTGCTGGTAAACGGGTTCCCGACCGGCGTGGAGGTGGCCGACACGATGGTGCATGGCGGGCCTTACCCGGCCTCGACCAACTTTGGCGCGACCTCTGTGGGGACCATGGCGATCCGGCGCTTCCTGCGGCCGGTCTGCTATCAGAACTTCCCTGACGCACTGCTGCCCGGCGATCTGGGCTGAGGGTGCCGGAAAGGGGTGTCCACGCGTGGACAAGAAGTTGACGTAACGACTTCAACCACTTCCAGAGGCGAATTCACGTTTCGTTAGGAAACGGGCCTCCCACGGGGGCCCGTTTTACTTTGTGTCGCCTGCTCTTTGAGCGTTGAGGCGCCCATGCGCAGGTCCGGCGATTCGGGGGCAGGGCACTGGGCTCTTAAAGCGGCCCGGGGCCGATTTCCCGCGGTCAGACCCGCGAGACAATCCGCCGAAATCCCGTCGACCGTTTGTCAATCGGATCGAGAACAGACTGTTTCCAGTCTCCTTGGGGGATTACCGGAGCCATCGAGGGCCTGCCGTGTAGTTTGACCGCGTTTTCGAGTGTGGCCGAATTTTGGCGAAATCCGGGCGATGAGGTGTCCGGGACCACAAACACACGGCCATCGGCGATGGCCGCCTTCGACAAGGAAAGACCCTGACAGATGGTGCTGCCTGTTGGTGATCATGGCTTTACCGGGCCGCTGCGGATCGACGTCGCCCTGCGGTATGACGCGCTGGGCGCGGGGGCGTCGCAGCCATGGGTCGCCCTGGGGGAAGAGGGAGACGAGGCGCGGCTGGTGTTCGGGCAGTTGGGCGCATCGGATGACGTTCGGTTTTCCCTGACGCAGGACGGCGTGACCTACGAGGTGACGGCGGCCGATGCGCTGGTGGCCGGGGAAACCGCCATCTTTTCCGCCGAGATCGACGACAGCGGAATGATGACCGTGTCAAAGGAGGGTGTCGTCCTGGCCTCTGCGCAGGGGGTGGTGCCGCTGCGCCTGCCGGTGGAGGATCTGAGAGGGCCGGGGACGGTCTTCGATCCCGAGGTGATTGATCTTGAGATGACAGCAACCAGCCCCGCGCTTGCCGGTGGGGACATGGCGATTGTCGCCCACCAGGACGATGACCTGCTGTTCATGAACCCTACCATCGCCGAAACCATTGCGGCGGGCGATCCCATGACCACGGTCTATGTGACGGCGGGCGATGCGGGCGGTGATTTCTATTACTGGGGCGCGCGCGAGGCAGGGGTCAAGGCGGCCTATGCCCAGATGGCGGGCGTCAATGACTGGGTCGATGAGGTGGTGACGCTGGACGTGGACGGCACTGCGCGGGAGGTAGTGAGTAGCTATCTGGACAGCGCGCCGGGGGTGCGGCTGTATTTCCTGCGCACGCCCGATGGCGACGATGGTGACGGCACGATCACCTATGACAACCAAAGCCTTGAACTGCTGCTGGACGGGACGGTGGACCGGGTGAGCACCGTGGACGGCGCGACCAGCTATTCGGTAGACGAACTGACCGATGTGATCGGCGCGCTGATGGCACGACATGCTCCGGAAGAAATTCTGTTGCAGGATGAATCCGGCCCCGGCGAACATTCGGATCATGTGCAGGTGTCCGAGTTGATCGAAGAGGCCTTGCCCCTCTACGGCGGCGACGTGACGGTGATGCGGTTCCAGAGCTATGATAGCGCCGAGGCGGCGGTGAACCTGTCGCCGGAAGAGGCGGCGCTGGTGACGTCGATCTTTGAGACCTATGCCGCCTATGACGAGGTCGTGATCGACGACGAGGGTGCCCTGCGTCCGCCCTATACGGACTGGATTTTGCGGGAATATGTGACGCAGCAATACAAGATTGTTGACGGTGAAAGGGTGGAGGATCCGGAGGTTGAGGATCCCGATCCGGTGGACCCTGAGCCAGAGGTGCCCGACCCAGTCGATCCCGATCCGGTGGAACCTGATCCAGCGGAGCCTGATCCTGTCGATCCTGCCCCTGTTGATCCCGCCCCAAATGATACCGGATCTTCTGATCCGGACCCCGTCCTGCCAGACCCCGACCCGGTTGACCCGGCCCCCGATCCATTTGGCGTGGGCGGGGCTTACCAGCAGCTGTTGACGGGCGCGACGGGGTATTGGGGGACCTCCCCGTCCGATCCCGCGCCAAGTCCTGACCCGGTGCCAGACCCGCTGCCAGACCCGCTGCCAGACCCAGTGCCAGACCCAGTGCCAGACCCGGTGCCAGACCCGGAACCGGATCCGGCTCCGGCCTTGCCGGTGGGTGCCTTCGATCCCGGAGGGCTGTATGAGCAGTTGATGGTGTCGGGGGCAGAGAAATGGGCCGCGCTGGACGAACCCGACGTGGAGGATGACCCGGCGGATGCGCCCGAGGTGATCTGAGAGGGGCGCAGGCCACCCAAATCAGGGGTGCGTTTTCCGCCTGCAACGCGGATTGCGCGGTGCATCATGTCGCCAATGGACAAGGTTCTGGACATTTCTGTCTAGTGACTCGCGATCCGTCTTCCTAGGCTGCTGTTAAACAGCGCTTCGGGGAGGCTTTCATGAACACTCATTACCGCGTGGTCATCATTGGCGGGGGCGTCGTTGGCGCGTCCGTCCTTTATCACCTTGCCAAGTTCGGCTGGAGCGATGTCTGCCTGCTGGAACGGTCTGTCCTGACGGCGGGGTCCAGCTGGCACGCGGCGGGCGGCATCCATGCGCTGAACGCGGACCCGAACATGGCCGCGCTGCAGGCCTATACCATCGACCTCTTGTCAGAAATCGGTGCGGAATCCGGGCAGGATATCAACCTGCACATGACCGGCGGGCTGACGCTGGCCGGGACGCCGGACCGCTGGGAGTGGCTGCAATCGGCCTATCGCGTGTTTCAGTCCATCGGCATCGAGGACTGCGAGTTGCTGACCCCGGAAGAGGCGCAGAAACGCTGCCCGATCATGTCCACCGAGGGCATTCTGGGCGCGATGTGGGCGGACCGCGAGGGCTATCTGGACACGACCGGCACCGTGCATGCCTATGCCAAGGCGGCCAAGAAGCGCGGGGCCAGCTATTTCGAGCACACCAAGGTCGAGGCGCTGGAACAGACCGCCGATGGCTGGAAGGTGGTGACCGACAAGGGCGCGGTGACCTGCGAACACGTGGTCAACGCCGCCGGCCTTTGGGCGAAACAGGTGGGCCGCATGGCGGGTGTCGAACTGCCGGTGTCGCCGCTGAAGCACCATTACTTTGTCACCGATACCGTGCCCGAAATCGCCGAACTGGATTTCGAGGTGCCGATGACCGTGGACCTTGAGGGGTTCACCTATACCCGGCAAGACCAGAAGGGGCTGCTGGTCGGCATCTACGAGGTGGAGCACGAACATTGGGCCATGGACGGCGCGCCGTGGGATTACGGGATGGAGCTGTTTCAGGAGCAGACCGACCGCATCGAAAAGGAACTGACCTGCGCCTATGAGCGCTATCCGGCGCTGGAGAATGTCGGGATCAAGACATGGGTGAACGGGGCGTTTACCTTTTCCCCCGATGGCAACCCGCTGGTCGGGCCGGTGCGGGGCAAGCGCGGGTATTGGTGCGCCTGCGCGGTGATGGCAGGCTTCCTGCAGGGCGGGGGCGTCGGCAAGACGTTGGCGGAATGGATGATCCACGGCCACCCCGAGGCGGACGCCTGGTCGATGGACGTGGCGCGCTATGGCGATTACGCGCAGAACAAACGCTACATCAAGGAAACCACCGGGCAGTTCTATTCCCGCCGCTTTGTGATGACCTATCCGAACGAACAATTGCCTGCGGGCCGTCCGCTGAAGGTGTCGCCCGCGCATTCCGCGATGAGCGCGGCGGGCTGCCGTTGGGGTGTCAGCTGGGATCTGGAGGTGCCGCTGTATTTCGCGCCGGAGGGATTTGTCGAAACCCCGACGCTGAAACGGTCGAACGCCTTTGACGTCGTGGGCGCGGAATGCCGCCACGTGCGCGAAAAGGTGGGCATGGTTGATATCACCGGCTTTTCGCGGTTCGAGGTCACGGGCCCCAATGCCGAGGCCTGGCTGGACCGGCTGATGGCGTCGAAACTGCCCGCGCCGGGGCGGGCGAAGCTGGCCCCGATGCTGGCCGAGGATGGCCGGTTGAAAGGCGACCTGACGGTGTTCAACTGGGATGACGGGACGTGGTGGATCATGGGGTCCTACTACCTGCGCGAGTGGCACCTGCGCTGGTTCGAAGATCACATGGAGGCGGGCGTTTCGGTGCGCGATCTGGGCGAAGAGGTCTGCGGCTTTGCGCTGACCGGGCCGCGGTCCAAGGCGGTGATCGATAAGGTCTGCGAAGGGGCGGACGACCTGCCGTTCATGGGATGCGCGGCGCTGGACGTGGGCCTGTTCCGGGCGCGGGTGGCGCGCATGTCGGTGGCGGGTGAGCTGGGGTACGAGATCAACGTGCGCTACGGCGACCACATCAAGCTGCGCGAGTTGCTGCTGCAGGCCGGGGCCGAACATGAACTGCGCGAATACGGCTTCAACGCCATGCTGTCTTTGCGGCTTGAGAAGAGCTTTGGCATCTGGTCGGCGGAATTCACCCAAGGCTACACGCCCGGAGAGACCGGCATGGACCGCTGGATCGCCTGGGACAAGGGCAATTTCATCGGGCGCGAGGCGGCGCTGGCTGAACGCGAGGCCGGGGCCAAGCGGCGGGTCGTGACTCTGGAAGTGGATGCGCGGGACGCCGATGCCAGCGGGTTCGAGCCGGTGTGGAAGGACGGGCAGAAGGTCGGGTTCGTGACCTCGGGCGGCTATGGGCATACGCTGGGCAAAAGCTATGCCATGGCGATGGTCAATGCGGATGCGGCGGCAGAGGGGACCGAGTTGTCGGTGCATGTGGTTGGCGTCGAATGTCCTGCGCGGGTGATCGCGCCGTCGCCCTATGATCCGCAGGGGCGCGCGATGCGCGGCCTGCCGGTCAGCGCCTGATGGCCACGCTCAGCGAAAACACGGGCCGTCGCCGCCGCAAACGCGGAGGCGATGCGCCGACGGCCAAGCGAGAGGTCAACTATCGGCAGCTGACCAACCCCTTTACCCCGCAGACGGTGTTCTCCGATGACCGGGTGGCGGCGATCCACGATACTGCCCTGCGGGTGCTGGAGGAGTTGGGTATCAAGGTGTTGCTGCCCGAGGCGCGCAAGCTGTTCGCGCAGGCCGGTGCCATCGTTGACGAGGACAGCCAGATGGTCCGCATCGGGCGCGAGATCGTGGCGGCGGCGCTGGCAAGCGCGCCGCGCCGGTTCACCCTGCACGGTGGCGCGCCGGATCGGGCGCTGGACATGCAACTGGGCAGCCTTGCGTTTCAGTCCGGGGCGGGGGCGCCCAACTGTTCGGACAGGCTGCGCGGGCGGCGGCCGGGAACCCTGCGCGATGTGGAGGAACTGACCAAGCTGGTCCAGCACTTCGACGCGATCCAGATGCTGTCGCCGGGGGTGGAGCCGCAGGATATCCCCGTACACCTGCGCCATTACGCCTTTACCCGGATGCAGTTGACGGTTTCGGACAAGGTGCCCTTTGTCTTTTCGCGTGGGACCGGGCAGGCGCTGGACGGTTTTCAGATGATTGCGGGCTTTCGCGGGCTGTCGGACGATGCGTTCCGGGCGCAGCCGCACTGCTATACGATCATCAACACCAATTCGCCGCGCCAGATCGACATTCCCATGGCGCAGGGGCTGATCGATTTCGCACGCCACGGGCAGCCCTCTGTCGTGACGCCGTTCTGCCTGATGGGGGCGATGGCGCCGGTGACGGTGGCCGGGGCGATCACCCTCAGCCATGCCGAGGCTTTGGCCGGGATCACCTTGACACAATTGGCGAACCCCGGAGCGCCGGTCTGTTACGGGGCCTTTGCGTCGAACGTGGACATGAAAAGCGGCGCGCCCGCCTTTGGCACGCCCGAACAGGTCAAGGCGAGCCTTGCCGCCGGGCAGTTGGCGCGGCTGGTGGGCCTGCCGTGGCGCAACGCCGCCGGATGTGCGGCCAATACCAATGACGCGCAGGCCGCGCATGAGACAGAGATCAGCGCCTGGGGTGCGCTGCTGTCGGGGGCCAGCATCATCATCCACGCGGCAGGCTGGATCGAGGGCGGGCTGACCGTCTCTTACGAGAAATTCATCACCGACATGGAGATGGTTCAGGTCATGGCGGAACTCTGCGCCGCAACCCCTTCGGACGACGCTGAAATCGGTTTTGACGCGCTGGCAGAGGTGCAGCCGGGCGGGCACTTCTTTGGCTGCGCGCATACGATGGAACGCTATGCGACGGCGTTCTATGAGCCGCTGGTGGCGGATTGGTCGAATTTCGGCACCTGGACGGAACGGGGCGGGCTGGACGCCAATGCGCGGGCCGAAGCGCTGTGGCAGGATATCCTGTCGGCGCATCGCACGCCCGCCTGCGCGAAGGAGGACCGCATCGGCGCGCTGGACGTCTTTATCACCGAACGCACCGCGGAGGGGGGCGCCGCGCCCACGGATTGAGATGACCGACAAAGACCCCGATACGCAGCCCGAAACGCTGCCCGGCAACATCAAGGTCACGCGCGAAGACTGGCTGCGCGCGTCGATGGAGGTGTTGGTCCGCGATGGCGTGCAATCGGTCAAGGTGCTGACCATCGGCACCCGTCTTGGCGTCTCGCGCTCTTCCTTTTACTGGTACTTCAAAAGCCGCCGGGATCTGCTGGACCAGCTATTGGCCGAATGGGACCGGACCAACACCGGCGCCATGATCCGCCACGCCGGTTTGCCCGCCGGGACCATCACGCAGGCGGTGAACAATTTCTTTGGCTGCGTGATCGACCCGGACGGGTTCAATCACCGGCTGGATTTCGCGGTGCGGGAATGGGCGCGCCGCGATGACGGGGTCCGGCAGGCGGTCGACCGTGCCGACCGCGCCCGTCAATCCGCGATCGCCGCCATGTTCGTGCGGCACGGCTATGCCGAGGCCGAAGCCGATATCCGCGCCCGTGTCCTGTATTATCAACAGATCGGCTATTACGCGCTGGATCTGGGCGAGACGCTGGAGGACCGGCTGAAGCGGGTCGAGGGCTACCTCTTCTGTTTCACCGGCGTGCAGCCCGATCCGGCAGATGTCGAGGCGTTCAAGGCCCATGCCCGGCAGAACAACGCCTGAATCCGCGCTGTAGCGCCGCCCTGCATCATTTTGCTGTTTCCCTGCTTTTTATCCGCGCTAGGCTGTGGTTAGGGGTGGCGCAGGATCACGCCGAATTGTGGGACAGGTTGCAGATGTCCCTTTCCGGCGGCGCTACATCTTATAGGGTGGTGTCATGGGGCAACGTCTAGATATGCGTTTGGCGCGCGGCAGTCGCGCCCGAAGGGCGGGTGGCTTGCGCGGCCCGTTTCGTCAAGGTGTTTTTGTGGCCGTCGCCGGGGCGTTCCTGTTGCTTCCGGTGCCTGCGGCCAGTTTCGATCGGGTCAATTTTTCCGTCATGGGAACCGATGACGAGACCGTCCGTTCCGCCATAAAAAACGCCTCGATCCTTGCCACTCTCGAAGGTGAGGACAGCACCACCACGCAGGACCTGCTGGCCGCCGCGCAGAGCGACTATACCCGCGTGGTAGAGGCGCTTTATGCGCAGGGCTATTACTCCAGCACGGTGCGCATCACGCTGGACGGGCGCGAGGCCGCGCTGATCCCGCCGTTCGAGGCGCCGCAGAGCGTGCAGCAGATCAACGTGATCGTCGATCCCGGACCGCAGTTCAAATTTGGCCGGACCGAGGTCACGCCGAAACACAAGCGGGTGGAACTGCCCGAGGAATTCAAACGCGGAGAGATCGCCCGGGCGACGGTGGTGCGCGACGCGGCTCTGGCGGCGGTGTCCGGCTGGCGGGCGCTGGGCTATGCCAAGGCCGAGGTCATCGGTCAGGATATCACGGCGCGGCATTCGGCGGCGCGACTGGACGTCAGCCTGCGGATGTCGACCGGTGAAAAGCTGCGGTTCGGCGATGTGATCGTGACATCCGAAAGCGCGGTCAAAGCCGCCCGCATCCGCCAGATCGCCGGTATCCCACGAGGAGAGATCTTTGACCCCGAAGAGGTAGAAAAAGCCGCCTCGCGCCTGCGGACGACCGGTACATTCCGCGCGGTGACCCTGACCGAAGCAGAGCAGGTCGCGCCCGATGGCAGCATGGATATCCTGATCGAAGTCACGGATCGCAAACCGCGCCGATTTGGCTTTGGCGCCGAGCTGTCCTCGACCGATGGGGTGATGCTGTCGGGGTTCTGGCTGCACCGCAACCTGTTCGGCGGCGCGGAACGGTTCCGCATCAGCGGAGAGGTTCAGCAACTGGGCAGTGTGGATTCCAATCCGGACTACGACATCATCGCCCGGTTCGAGAAACCGGCGGTCTACGGGGCCGATACGATGTTCTTTGCCACCGCAGGCCTCGGCTATGATGATGAGCCGGATTACATCGAAAAGAGGTTCTCGCTGGGCACCGGGGTCACGCGCGAGTTTTCGGATCAGGTGTCCGGGGAGTTGGGGATTTCCTATACCCGGTCCGAGGTCACGGACCTGTATCTGCCGGGCGATCCCGTGCGCCTGCTGACGGTGCTCAGCTTTCCGGCGGCGGTGACGGTGGACCGGCGTGACGATCCGCTGAACGCGACCGAAGGGTTCTACATGCGGACCGAACTGGAGCCGTTCAGCATCACGAACATCGGCGAATACGGCGCGCGCTATGCCGTCGACATCCGTGGCTACCGCGCCTTTGGCGCGGATGAGGGGGTTGTCCTTGCCGGGCGGTTGCAATTGGCCGGGCTTGTGGGGCCGGATGCGGCGGATGCGCCGCCGGACTTCCTGCTGTATTCGGGCGGCGGCGGTACCGTGCGCGGCCAGCCCTACCGCTCGCTGGATGCGGATTACAGCGGCACTCGTCTGGGCGGGCGCAGTTTTGCGGGGCTGTCGACCGAGGTGCGGGTGGATGTCACCGACAGCATCGGCGTCGTGGGCTTTGCTGATGCGGGTTTCGTCGGCGCCAACAGTTTCCCGGACGGGGACGGCGATTGGCACGCGGGCGCGGGTCTGGGCCTGCGTTACGACACGCCGGTCGGGCCGATCCGGTTCGACGTGGCAGGGCCGGTGGCCGGGGATACCGGCGAAGGTGTGCAGATCTATATCGGGATCGGACAGGCATTCTGATGCGCTTCTTGAGAGTTTTTGTACTGCTGCTGATCTGGCCTCTGGCCGGTTTCGCGCAGGAGGATGACCGTGGCTATATCCAGGGCCTGCTGGAGGATGCGCTGTCCGAGGCCGGGCGCGAAGTGCGGATCGTTGGCTTTGAAGGCGCGTTGAGTTCGCGCGCCACCATCGCGGAAATCACGGTGGCCGACGAGGACGGCGTCTGGCTGACCATGACGGACGTGGCGATGATCTGGACGCGCGGCGCGCTGTTGCGCGGTGCGGTCGAAATCGACGAGATCAGCGCCGCCCGGATTGAAATTCCACGCCTGCCGGTCACGGTGTCCGAAGACGCGCCGCCAACACCAGAAGCGCGCAGCCCGTTCAGCCTGCCGGATCTGCCAGTGTCCTTGCGGCTGGCCGATCTGTCGCTTGCCGAAGTTGTTCTGGGCGCGCCCATCGCCGGTGAGGAACTGGTGTTTCAGGTGCTGGGCAAGGCCCAGCTGTCCGGCGGTGAGGGCGACGCAGAGCTGACGGTGCAGCGGCTGGACGCGGGCGGATCGCTGCGTTTGTCGGGGGCCTACAGCAACGCGTCGCGGGTTCTGAAGCTGGATACAAGGTTTGAGGAACCGGCGGGCGGGCTTGTGTCGCGCAAGCTGGGCCTGCCGGGCGAACCATCGGTTGTGCTGAGCGTGACGGGCGACGCGCCGATCGACGATTTCGCCGCGAACCTGCGGCTGGCGACCGACGGGCAGGAACGGCTGGCCGGTGAGGTCGTTCTGCGTGCTGATGGAGATGCGGACACGCAGCGGCTGTCGCTCGACATCGGCGGCGATCTGGCGCCGCTGCTGGCGCCGGACTACCGCGAGTTTCTTGGCCGCGACATTTCCCTGAAGGCCGAGGCGCTGCGCCGTGGCGATGGCGCGCTGGAACTGCAGGACCTTGACCTGCAGGCCGAGGCGCTGCGCTTGCAGGGCAGCGCCGAGATCGGCAGCGACGGCTGGCCTCAGCGGCTGGACCTGTCGGGACAGATCGTGCCGCCCGAAGGCGAAGAGGTTCTGCTGCCGCTGCCGGGGCAAAAGGTCTATCTGGGCGGCTCGGTGCTATCCGCCACCTTTGACGCGAGCCGCAGCAACGCGTGGCAACTGGCGCTGGATGGGGAACGCCTGACCTCTGAACTGGGGGCAGCCGGGGCGCTGCGCCTGAATGCCTCTGGCGAGATTGTCCGCGAGACCAGCCAGGTGACAGGTGCGGTCCGCCTTGTCGCCGCCGAACTGGCCCCCGCCGATCCGGCGTTGGCCGAGGCGCTGGGCGAGAGCCTGCGCGGGTCACTGAATTTCGACTGGCAGCAGGGCGAGCCGCTGACTGTCAGCGACTTGGACCTGTCTGGCGCGGATTACGGCCTGACCGGGACGATCAGCGTTGATGAGGCGGAAACACTCAACCCCGTGATTGCGCCCGATCTGCGCCTTGCGGCGGAGGATCTGAGCCGGTTTGCGTCCCTTGCCGGGGTGGCGCTGCGTGGCGCTGCGGAACTGAACATCAGCGGTCAGGCGACCCCGGTGACAGGCGCCTTTGATCTGTCGTTCGACGGCACCACGCGGGATCTTGGCACCGGTATCGACCGGGTGGATCCGCTGATCGCCGGTGCGGCGACGCTGGATCTGCGCGCGGTTCGGGATGAGGCCGGATTGCGGGCGGAACGGCTGTTGCTGGTGTCGCCGCAGGCGCGGATCGAAGGCAGCGGCAGCTTTGCCACGGGTGCCAGCACGGCGGCGCTGACCGCGCGGATTACGGAGACCTCTGTGGTTCTGCCGGACCTCAGCGGGCCGACGGTGTTGACGCTGGCGGCGGAACAGGCGGGCGATGTCTGGTCGCTGGAGGCACAGGGCACGCTGGCCGAGGCGGGGCGGCTGGATTACCTTGGCACCGTCGATCTGGGCGGCGAGGTGCCGTTTCTGGCCGGGCGGCTGGATGCGGCGCTGACCCGGCTGGACGGGTTTTCCGATCTGGCCGGACGGCAGTTGAGCGGGGCAGGGCAGATCACCCTGACCGGCGAAGGCCGCGTGGATGGAGCCAGTTTTCGCATCACCGCCGAGGGCGGATTGCAGGACGTCGGCCTGAGCCTGCCCGAGATCGATCCGCTGTTGCGCGGCCGGACACAACTGAGTGTCGCGGCGGCGCGCACGGCAAACGGGCCGATCACCTTCGATCCGCTGCAACTGACCGGCGCGGTGAACGCCCGGTATGAGGGCACCGTGACCCCGAAGGGCCTGCGCGGGGCCGATGTGAATGGCACGCTGACGGCCAGCACGGCCTCGCTGTCGCCGCTGTCGGCACTGGCGGGGCGGACACTGCGCGGGGCCGCGCAGGTCGAGGCGCAGATCAACGGCGGCGTGACCGAGGGGCCGCTAACCCTCATCGGTTTTGTCAGCGGCCAGGGGCTGGGCATCGGCATGGACGATGTGGACTCTCTGCTGGCGGGGGAAACCCGGCTGGACGTCAGTTTCGAACGCGATGCGCAGGGCACCTATCGGTTCGATCAACTGCAACTGGACGGCGCGGTGGACGCGCAGTTTGTCGGCACGGTGACCCCGCAGAGCGATTTTGGTCCGCAGGTGGACGGGCGGTTGACCGCCAGCACCGCCTCTCTGGCCCCGCTGTCCGGTCTGGCGGGCCGTCCGCTGCGCGGCTCGGCCCAGATCGAGGCCACGGCCAATGGCGGTATCCTTGAGGGGGCGCTGACGCTGGTCGGGTTCGTGCAGGGGCGCGGGCTGGCGCTGGACCTGCCGGACATCGATCCGCTGCTGAGCGGCGACACCCGGCTGGACGTGGATCTGGCGCGGACGGATGCCGGGCTCTACCGGATCGAACAGCTTGTGCTGGACGGCGTGGTGGACGCGCGGTTCACCGGCATGGTTGATCCGGAGGTCGAGGGCGGCCCCCGGGTGGAGGGACAGTTGACCGCCAGCGTAGCCTCGCTGGCGCCGCTGTCGCGGCTGGCAAACATGCCGCTGAGCGGCGCGGCGCAGATCGAGGCGACCGCCTCTGGCGCCTTGCAGAGCGGTGCGCTGGATCTTGATGCGGTGGTGCGCGGACAGGGTCTGGGCATCGGGCAGGCGATGGTGGACCCGCTGCTGCGCGGGGCCTCGCGGCTGGATGTCAATCTTGTGCGCGCGGGCAGCGGGGCCTTGCAAATCAGCAGCCTGATGCTGGATGCGAGCGGCGTGAACGGCAACGTGACCGGCAGCTATGGACCGGGATCGGCCGCGGACCTGCGGTTGGAGGTGTCATTGCCCAACCTTGGCGTGATCGTGCCCGAATTGCCCGGCGCGGCGCGGGTGTCGGGCACGGCGGTTCAGGCGGACGGCACCTGGCGGCTGGCGCTGGACGGCACCGGGCCGGGCGGCATCGGGGCGCGGGTTGGCGGGACGGCAGCGGGTGATTTCAGCCAGGTGAACCTGTCGCTGAACGGGTCGGCGCCGCTGTCGCTGGCCAACGGGTCGATTGCGCCGCAGGTGGTGACCGGCGTGGCGCAATTCGATCTGCTGATGAATGGCGCGCCGTCGCTGGCGGCGCTGTCGGGCAGCGTGTCGACCAATGGCGCGCGCTTTGCTGCCCCGGCGCAAGCCATCGTCCTGAACGATCTGTCGGGGCAGGCGCGGCTGACCGGTGGACGGGCCGAGCTGAACTTTGGCGGAAGCCTGAACAGTGGCGGGCAGGTTGTGCTGACCGGGCCGGTGACGCTGTCGCCGCCGTTCAACGCCGGTCTTCTTCTGGAGTTGCGGCAGGCGGTCCTGCAGCAGGCGGGTCTTTTTGAAACCACGGCCAACGGGCAGGTGCGCGTCGACGGACCGCTGATCGGCGGGGCGGTGATCGGCGGCGTGGTGGACCTTGGCACTGTCGAAGCGCGCATTCCGGATATCGGGTCCAGCTACACCTCGCTGGACGGGTTGAAGCATGTAAACGCGCCGCGTGACGTGCAGTTGACCCTGCAATTCGCCGGACTGGACAAGGCGCAGCAGGGCGCCGGAGCGGGCGGCACCACGGCGCGGCCCTATCCGCTGGACCTGACCGTACAGGCCGATAACCGGATCTTTGTGCGGGGGCGTGGTCTGGACGCGGAATTGGGTGGAACCCTGCGGTTGTCGGGGACCACGGCAAACGTCGTGCCGGTTGGCCAGTTCGACCTGATCCGGGGGCGGCTGGACCTGCTGGGGCGGCGGCTGGACCTGACCGAGGGGTCGGTGTTCCTGCGCGGCAGTTTCGACCCGGTGATCCGCTTTGTGGCCACCACGCGGGTTGAGGACACCGATATCACCATCACTATCGAGGGGCCGGCCTCTTCTCCGGAGCTGTCGGTGGGGTCGTCGCCGCAGTTGCCCGAGGATGAGGCGCTGTCCTTTTTCCTGTTCGGGCGGTCGGTGACAGAACTGTCGGCCCTGCAAGCGGTGCAGCTTGCCTCTGCCATCCGGACGCTGTCCGGTCGTGGCGGGCTTGGCCTGACGGAGTCGCTGCGTGGCGGATTGGGTGTGTCCGATCTGGACGTCGGCACGGCGGATGACGGCACCGCGCAGGCGCGCGTCGGCGCCTATCTGGGCGAGAACATCTACAGCGACGTGACCGTCAACGCCAAGGGCGACAGCGAGATCAACCTCAACCTGACTGTGACACCGGATGTGACGGTGCGCGGGCGGTTGGGATCAGATGGATCGAGCGGGATCGGCGTGTTTTTCGAGCGCGATTACTGACGGATTTTGTCATGGGCGCCTAGAGAGGGATTTCGTCCCGCTGGCGCGGGGCGATCCGCGCGCGCCTTCGGCGCGCGATCAATGCTTCAAGAGTCACCAGCAAACAGGGCAGCGCCTGTGTCCCGGAGCCCTCTCTCGCTATGTGCTGCCTGAAGCAGCCCCGCCCCCGGTGCAAGGGCAAGCCGCGCATGCGCGCGGGGCTGCGCCCCCTTGCACCGGGGGCAGGCCCGCTTCTGATCGTCCGCACGCGAGAGAGGGCTCCGGGAAACAGGCTTGACGCTGATGGTCAGCCGTTGTGGAGCGCGGCCGGAAGGTCAGCTCTGCGGGCGCCGTTGTTCAGGTCGATGGCGCCTAGCCAGAGGTGGCGGGCGCGGATCAGGGGGGTGTCGCGGAGCACCCTGTTGGTGCCATCGAGCGGGATGCTGCGGTCCCAGAGCGCGCCCGGCAGGTCCCGCCAGGTGACGTCAAGGTGCACGCGCGTGTGGTCGAAGAGGGAGCGCAGGGCGCGGGGCGGCAGGCTTTCGCCCCAGTCGAGGCGCTCTGTGCGTTCGGCCTCTGAGGTCCAGAGCGGGCGGGATTTGCCGATTTGGAGGGCCTCGAGCAGGTGGCACCAGGCGCGGGCGTCGTAGCTGATGGCCGCGACGAGGCGGGCGCGGCTGATGCCCGGCGCGCGGGAGGGGCCGGGCAGATCGGTGTCCGGCAATTCCGCCAGTTTGCGTGCGAAGAAAGCGGTGCCGCGCCGGGCCAGCAGCAAGGTGTCTGCCGGGGCTTCGGGGGCGTCATACCGGGCGCCCGGCCCCTGCCGCGCGTTCAGAGCAGCGCGGGCCGTTTCGGTCATGCGCCTGTCACCTCTCGCCGCATGAAGGCGAGGCGTTCCATGATCGGGGCGTCGGAAAAGCGGAAGAGGTCGAATTTGGTCTCGGCCTCCAGCGACCAGGGAATCCACGACGGCACAACGAAGATATCGCCCTTTTCCAGTGGGCGTCGGGTGCCGTCCAGCACGACCGCGCCGCGTCCGTCGAAGACCTGAAACACGGTCGAGCCGACCTCTCGCGTCTCGGCAGTCTGTGTGCCTTCGCGCAGGCGGTGGAATTCGCAGCGGATGGTGGGCATGACGTCGCCGCCGGTCGTGGGATTGACGTAACGGATGGCCGCATGGCGGGGCGCAACCGTGGCGGGCTGGCCTTCATCCTCCAGCAGCAGTTGTTCGGTCAGGGCGCGGTCCGTGTGTTCCCAGCGGAACACGGCCAGCGGGCTGGAGACGCGGTCCTGCAACTGGCTGAGCGGGCGCAACCCGGGATGAGCCCAGAGCCGTTCGCCACGCGAATAATTGGGCGTGGCGTAATCGGTCACCTTGTCGGCACCGAATTCGAAGAACCCCACATCCATCTGTTGCGAAAAGGGAATGTCCAGCCCGTCGATCCAGATCATCGGCGCGTCGCGGTCGTTGTGGTGGCCGTGGAACTGCCAGCCCGGCGTCAGCAGCAGGTCCCCCTTGGACATGCGCACCGGGTCGCCGTCGACGACGGTCCAGACGCCTTCGCCCTCCACCACGAAACGAAAGGCGTTCTGCGAATGCCGGTGTTCCGGCGCGGTTTCGCGCGGTCCGAGGTACTGCACCGCCGCCCAGAGCGTGGGCGAGATATAGGCCCGTCCGCCAAGGCCAGGGTTGGCAAGGCCGATGGCGCGGCGTTCACCACCGCGACCCACGGGCACCAGATCGCCCGCGGCCTGCGCCAGCGGGATCAGGTCCGCCCATTTCCAGACATGGGGCAGGGCCTGCGGTTTCGGATGCATGGGCATCAGGTCGCCGGTCTGGGTCCAGAGCGGGTTCATGTGGTTGTCCTTGAACCCCTGATAGAGCGCGCGCAATTCCGGGCTTTCATCGGGCTGCATGCCGTGGGCGACGGTGGCGTGATCGAGGTCTTCGTTCATGCTGTCCTCTCTGTCAGGGCCTCAGGGGCGCGCGGCAGGATGCTGGAGCGTAAGAGGGCGGGTGGACAAATGATATGCGTGCATATTATATCTTGTCAACGGAGTCCTGCAGGAGGCAGCATGTCGGGCAGACTGAGCATCAGCGGAATGGCCGGGCACCTGATCCGGCGGCTGCATCAGCAATCCGTCGCGGTGGTGACTGCGCGGTTGAAGGCCGCGGGGCTGGATGTGACGCCGGTGCAATACGCCGCGTTGGAGGCAGTGGCGGCGGCGCCGGGGCTGGACCAGGCGCGATTGGCAGAGGCCATCGCCTATGACCGGGCGACGATCGGCGGCGTGGTGGACCGGCTGCAGGCCAAGGGACTGGTTGCGCGGCAGGTCAGCAAGACGGACCGGCGCGCGCGTGTTCTGCACCTGACCGACGCAGGCCGGACAACGCTGGACGCAGTGCGCCCGCTGGTGGCGGAGGCGCAGGCGGAGATCCTGAAGGGGCTGGAGGCGGAGGAAAGGGCGGAATTTGTCCGTCTGGCGGCAAAGGCCCTGTCCGAATAGCGCAGGACTGCGCAGGGCGCAGCGGGCCGGGTAAACCGGCCCGCCGATGCCCCGGTCAGACCGAGGTGCAGATGTATTTCATTTCGAGGAACTCCTCGATGCCGTGCTGGCTGCCTTCGCGGCCGAGGCCGGACTGCTTGACGCCGCCGAACGGCGCCACCTCGGTCGAGATCAGGCCGGTGTTCACGCCGACCATGCCGTATTCCAGCGCCTCTTGCACCTTGGTCACGCGGCTGAGGTCCTTGGCGTAGAAATAGGACGCAAGGCCAAAGATCGTGTCATTGGCCAGTTCGATGACCTCGTCTACGGTCTCGAACTTGAACAGCGGTGCCATCGGGCCAAAGGTTTCGTCCTGCGAGAAGACCATGTCCTTGGTCGCGCCGGTGATGATGGTCGGCTCGAAGAAGGTGCCGCCAAGCGCGTGCCGCTTGCCGCCTTTCAGGATCTTGCCGCCTTTGGCGACCGCGTCGGCGATATGCTCTTCGACCTTTTCGACCGCGGCTTCGTTGATCAGCGGACCAACCTGCGGCGCGCCGTTCAGGCCGTCGCCCACTTCCATCTTGGCCACGGCAGCGGCCAGCTTTTCGGCGAAGGCGTCATAGACACCGGCCTGAACGTAGATGCGGTTGGCGCAGACGCAGGTTTGGCCGTTGTTGCGGTACTTGGAGATCATCGCCCCTTCGATCGCCGCATCCAGATCGGCATCGTCAAAGACGATGAAGGGCGCGTTGCCACCCAGTTCCATCGAGCATTTCATGACCTGATCGGCGGCCTGTTTCAGCAGGATGCGGCCCACTTCGGTCGACCCGGTAAAGGTCAGCTTGCGCACCTTGGGGTTCTCGCAGAATTCCTTGCCGATGTCGGACGAACGCGACGAGGGAATGATCGACAGCACGCCCTTTGGGATGCCGGCGCGGTCGGCCAGTTCCCCCAGCGCCAGCGCCGACAGCGGCGTCTCGGCCGCGGGGCGGGCGACAAAGGCACAGCCAGCGGCCAGCGCCGGGCCGACCTTGCGGGTGATCATCGCGTTGGGGAAGTTCCACGGCGTGATCGAGGCGGCGACACCGATGGGCTGCTTGATCACGGTGATGCGCTTGTCGCGCTGGTGGCCGGGGACTGTTTCGCCGTAGATACGCTTGGCCTCTTCGGAGAACCACTCGATGAAGCTGGCGCCATACATGACCTCGCCCTTCGCCTCGGCGTGGGGCTTGCCCTGTTCGGCGGTCAGGATGGTGCCCAGATCGTCGGCGTGCTCGACCATCAGGTCATACCACTTGCGCAGAACGGCGGCGCGTTCCTTGCCGGTCCACTTGGCCCATTCCTTTTGCGCGGCATAGGCGGCGTCGATGGCCTTGGCGGTTTCAGCGCGCGACAGGTCAGCGACCTCGGCGATGGTGTCGCCGCGCGCCGGGTTGGTCACGGCAAAGGTCGCGCCATCATCGGCATCGGCCCATTCGCCGGCCAGATAGGCCTGTGTGCGCAGGAGTGCGGGATCTTTGAGCAGGTCCTTGAGACCGGTCACGGATTTCAGCATGTCTCACCTTTCTTGGTTGTGAGCTGTCTGGATCGGGGCGGTCAGTCGCCGCCCGGCGAAAAGGGTCGTTGGCGCAGCGCCTCGACGATGTTGTCATCCAGGGGCACGTCAAAGGTGTTCAGCGTGTAGCCGAGCACCGAGTAGAAGCCCACGGTGGCAATCAGGTCGAAGACCGCAGTCTTGCCCAACTGCTGGCTTATGCGCGCAACGCTTGTGTCGGAGAGTCTGTTCCGGTCGAATAACTCGTCAACCGCCACGGCCAGAACCGCGTCCTGCGGGGCCATGTCGTCGGGCGTTCCGGCGATAGTGGCGATGCGTGTGTCGGTCAACCCGCGTCTGCGGGCCCGGTCGATATGTTGTTGCCATTCATAGGAGGAGCCCAGCCGATGGCCGGTGCGCAGGATGACCACCTCGGCCCATTCCGGCCCGAGGGTGGTCTGATTGACGATGTGTTCGCGCAGCGGGGCCCATGCGCTGAGCAGGGCCGGGTGATGCGCCATGGTGCGGTAGACGTTCAGGCCGCTGGCAAAGCCGCCGCTCAGGTCGGCGGCTTCTGCGGGCCAGTGGGCGTCGTCCAGCGGGGCAATCCGCGTGTCTGTGTCGGGTGTCACTGTCGCCCCCGGGTCAGATCACGGCGGCGATGGCGGTGGACAGCTTGTCCACCAGTTCGTCCAACTGGTCGTCTTCGATGATGAAAGGCGGGGCCAGCAGAATGTGATCACCGTGTTTGCCGTCGATGGTGCCGGACATGGGGTAACAGATCAGCCCCTCGGCAAAGGCGGCTTTCTTGATCTTGCCCGCCACGCCCTGCGACGGGTCGAAGACGGCCTTGGTGTCACGGTCGGCGACCAGTTCGATGCCCCGAAACAGCCCGCGCCCGCGCAGGTCGCCCACATGCGGGTGCTGGCCAAAGCGGTCTTCCAGACGCGCGGCCAGCTTGTCACCCTGTTCGCGGACACGCGGCACAAGGCCCCGGTCGAGGATGCTGCCGACAACGGCCAAGCCGCAGGCGGCGGCGGTGGGGTGGCCGTTATAGGTGTGTCCGTGTTGGAAAAAGCCCGTGCCCTGTTCGATGGCTCGGTAGATTTCGGCACTGCAGAGCATCGCGCCGATGGGTTGATAGCCCGCGCCGAGACCCTTTGCGATGCAGGCGATATCGGGCGCGATGCCGTCCTGTTCGCAGGCGAACAGGCTACCAGTCCGGCCCATGCCGCACATGACCTCATCAAGGATCAGCAGCACGCCGTATTTGTCACAGATTTCGCGGATGCGTTTGAAATAGCCCGGGGCAGGGGCCAGGGCACCGGCGGTCGCACCGACGACGGGTTCCGCCATGAAGGCCATGACCGTTTCGGGACCAAGGCGCAGGATCTCATCCTCCAGCGCCTGAGCGGCGCGCAATCCGTAGTCCTCGGCGCTCTCACCCTCGTGTTTCAGGCGGTATTCATAGCAGGGGTCGATGTGGCTGACGTCCAGCAGCAGCGGGCCGAACTGCGCACGGCGCCATTCGTTGCCGCCCGCGCTGAGCGCGCCGATGGTGTTGCCGTGATAGCTTTGCTTGCGGGCGATGAGTTTGGAGCGCTGCGGCTCCCCTTTTTCGACCCAGTACTGGCGGGCCAGCTTGATCGCGGCCTCGGTCGCCTCGGATCCGCCGGAGACAAGGTAGACGCGGTCCAGCCCCTCGGGCGCATTGGCGATCAGCAGATCGGCCAATTCCTCGGCGGGTTCGGAGGTGAAGAAACCGGTATGGGCAAAGGCCACGCGGTCAAGCTGTGCCTTGATGGCGTCGACGACCACGCTGTCGTTGTGGCCAAGGCAGGACACTGCGGCGCCGCCGGAGGCGTCGAGGTATTTCTTGCCGGTGCTGTCGAAGAGATAGCAGCCTTCGCCGCCAACGGCTGTGGGCAGGGTCTGGCGGGTGTGGCGGGGAAAGATATGGGACATGGCGCGCCCTCCTAGGTCGCGATTTATATCGGACTACGTCCGGGCGAGTCGTTCAAGCCCGGTGCCTGTCGCCATAGGTGGCGCGGGTTGCCCCGCGCCGCCTGTCGTTTTTCGCCATATCCCGGCTTTATTCCGCCGCGTGGCTGAGTTCGGCTGCCACGGCGTCGGCCAGAGCGGCCTCGAAGATGGCCATGCCTTCTTCGATGATCGCGTCCGATGCGGTCAGCGGTACCATGATGCGGACGGCGTTGCCGTGCATGCCACAGGACAGCAGGATCAGGCCGCGCTTCAGCGCATTGGCGATGACCGACTTGGTCAGCGCGGCATCAGGGGTTGCGGTCTCGAAGTCGGTGACGAATTCGACGGCCAGCATCGCGCCCAGACCGCGAATGTCCCACATCCGGAACGGTGCGACGCGGGCGCCCATGTCCGCAAAGCGGGCGCGCATGGTTTCACCAAGCGCGGTCGAACGGGCCAGCAGACCTTCGGCCTCGATCGCCTCGATCGCGGCAAGGGCCGCTGCGCAAGCCACCGGGTTGCCGCCATAGGTGCCGCCCAGACCGCCGGGGGCCAGAGCGTCCATGACATCGGCGCGGCCAATCACGCCAGCGACCGGATAGCCGCCCGCCATGGATTTGGCGCAGGTGATCAGGTCCGGCGCGACGCCGGAATGCTCGATGGCGAACCAGGTGCCGGTGCGGGCGAACCCGGCCTGGATCTCGTCCGAGATCAGCAGGATGCCGTGCTTGTCACAGATCGCGCGCAGCGCCTGGAACATTTCGGCAGGAACCGGGTGATAGCCGCCTTCGCCCAGAACGGGCTCAAGGATGATGGCTGCCACGCGATCAGGCTGCGCGTCGGTGAGGAAGAGCATTTCCAGCGCCTTCAGCGAATCCTCGACCGTGATGCCCTGACGGGCGTCGGGGAAGGGCGCGCGGAAGATGTCGGAGGGGAAGGGGCCAACGTCTTTCTTGTAGGGGTTGACCTTGCCGGTCATGCCCAGCGTCAGCAGGGTGCGGCCGTGGTATGAGCTGTTGAAGGCGATGACACCCGGGCGGCCGGTGTGGGCGCGCGCGATCTTGACCGCGTTTTCAACGGCTTCGGCACCGGTGGTGACCAGCAGCGTCTTCTTGGGGAAATCGCCGGGCGCCAGCGCGTTCAGCTTTTCGGCCAGCGCGACATAGGGCTCATAGGGCACGACCTGAAAGGAGGTGTGCGTATAGTGGTCTTCCTGCGCCTTGGCAGCGGCGACGACGCCGGGATGGCGGTGCCCGGTGTTCAGCACGGCGATGCCACCGGCGAAATCAATGTAGCGGTTGCCCTCGACATCCCAAAGCTCGGCGTTTTCCGCGTGGGCTGCAAAAACCGGTGCGGCAGAGCCGACACCACGGGCGACGGCAGCCTCACGGCGCGCCCAGAGCGCGGCGTTGGAGGTCAGGCCAGCGGTGAACGCGGGCGCGACAGGCGCGGCCTGAACCGGGGCGGTCTCTGCGACGGCAGCTTCCGGCGCGGCGGTTTTCACCGCTTCGGCCGCAGCGGGAACCGTGGTCAGGGCGTCTGTTTGAGTCTTGGCCTCATCCCGTGCCGCTGCAGCCGCTTTTGCGGCCGCGTTGCGAGTGGTTTGAGCTGTCGTGGAACTCTTCCGCGACCGGGACGTTTTCCGTGTTGAAGTGGTCATGGCCGGACTCTCCTCTCGGCTTGCGTGTGGTAAGAATTCTTATCGCACGCCTATTTTATTTGTCAAACCCTTCGATTTTCGCACGAAAATCACGCAAAATCAGAACTCTAAAATATACTTGACCGCTTGATGGAACCTCTGCCAAGTTTTCTTGACAACTGCAAAGGCGAATCGAACATGGATGTTGGCGGCCGTTTGAGGGCAATTCGGGAAGCGCGGGGCATGTCCCAGCGTGATCTCGGCACCCGGGCGGGACTGACCAGCGCCGCGATCTCGCTGATCGAACAGAACAAGTCCAGCCCCTCGGTTGCGTCCCTCAAAAGTTTGCTGGATGCGATCCAGATGACGATGTCCGAATTCTTTTCCGAGGTGGAAGATACGGATGCACCCAAGTACTTCTTTTCAGGCAACGAATTCACTGAATTGTCGCCTCAGGATCTTGGGTTCGGGGAAGGGGCAGCGCGGCTGTCACTGCGTCAGGTGGGCGATGCATCCCGGCATTCCTTGCAGGTGCTGCACGAAACCTATCCCCCGGGCGCGGACACCGGCCCCGACCTTCTGCGCCACGAGGGCGAGGAAGCGGGTATAGTGATCGAGGGATTCGTCGAGGTGACTGTCGGCAATGAGGTCCGCGTTCTGAATCCGGGGGACGGCTATCTTTTCGACAGCCGCCTTCCCCACAGGTTTCGCAACCTGGGCGATAAACGATGTGTAGTGGTCAGTGCCTGCACTCCGCCCAGTTTTTGAGCGTTCAGCTAGATATGGCCGGACAAGCAAAGGTGGAAAAGACTTGCGGGAACCCCGGTTCCCAAACGTAAGGTGGCGATGTGGTTGAAGGCCGTCGCCAGTTTGATAGCGTACGCGAAGGCAGCGCTGTGCCTGAAGACAAACAAAAGCGCAAACAAGGGAGTACCAAATGTTGAAAGTAACCAAGGCCGTTGTTGCGGCTACGATCGCCTTGTCGGCGACTGCGGTGGCTGCGCAAGAGCGGTTCATCACGATCGGCACCGGCGGTCAGACTGGCGTCTATTTCGTGGTGGGGCAATCGATCTGCCGCCTCGTCAACCGCGGCACCGCGGAGCACAACCTGAAGTGCACCGCGCCGTCGACCGGCGGCTCGATTGCCAACATCAACGCCATCGCGGCGGGCGACATGGATATGGGCGTGGCCCAGTCCGACTGGCAGTTCCACGCCTACAATGGCACCTCGCAGTTCGCGGACAACAAGTTCGACAAGCTGCGCGCCGTCTTCTCGGTGCATGGTGAGCCCTTTACCGTGGTTGCCCGCGCGGATGCCGATATCTCGAGCTTTGCCGATCTGTTCGGCAAGCGCGTGAACGTCGGCAACCCGGGATCGGGTCAGCGCGCGACGATGGACGTCGTGCTGCAGGCGATGGGCAAATCCAGCGACGACTTTGCACTGGCTTCCGAGCTGAAGCCGGCGGAACAGTCCGCTGCACTGGGTGACAACAAGGTGGATGCGATCATCTACACCGTTGGCCACCCGAACGGTTCGATCCAGGAAGCGACCTCGACCATCGACGCCAAGCTGGTCAGCGTGACCGGCGAAGCCATCGACAAGCTGGTCGCCGACAACCCCTACTACGCCAAGGCGGTGATCCCGGGCGGCCTTTACAAGGGCAACGACGAGGATGTCGAAACCTTTGGCGTGAAGGCGACGTTCGTGACCTCCTCCGACGTTCCGGATGACGTGGTCTACACCGTGGTCAAGGCAGTGTTCGACAACTTCGACCGCTTCAAGGGGCTGCACCCGGCCTTTGCCACGCTGAAAGAAGAAGACATGATCGCCGCCGGTCTCAGTGCTCCGCTGCACCCCGGCGCCGAGCAGTACTACAAGGAACGTGGCTGGATCGAATGATCCTTCTACCGTGAAAGCACGTCGTGGTCCCCCAGTGCGGGGGGCCACGGCAACCCAGCCCAAGGCACACAAAAACGCCGGGCTTATTCGCGATCAGGGGGACCGACATGAGTGACGACAAGCAATTCGAGGCAGCCGCCGTGGAAAATTCCGCCGCTGGCAAAGGCGGTCTCAGTCAGGCGGAGCTGGACGAGCTCGTCGCTTCCTCGGACACAGGTGGACGATCGCCCTCGGCGGCAATGACGCGGTTCATCATGATCGTCGCGATCATCTGGTCACTGTTCCAGCTTTGGATCGCCAGCCCGTTGCCCTTCATGTTCAATTTCGGCGTCTTCAACGACACCGAGGCGCGCTCTTTCCACCTTGCCTTTGCGCTGTTCCTTGCGTTCCTCGCCTATCCGGCGGCGCGGACATCGGTGCAGATGGGCCTTGGCATCGGCGTTCCGCTGCTGCTGACCGCGCTCTTCATGTACGGTGCGAAGGAGGGGACGCCGATCTGGTGGATCCCGCTGATCGGCATCGCCGTTATCACCGCTGTCTTCCTTGGCTCTCCCAAGGACCGTGTGCCGCCCTGGGAATGGGCGCTGGCCATCGCGGGCGCGGCGACATCGCTGTACCTCTATGTTTACTACGACCAGATCGCCACGCGCGTGGGGGCCCCGATCCTGCAGGATTTCGTCTTTGCGGTGATCGGCATTCTCATCCTGCTGGAGGCGACGCGCCGGGCGCTTGGCCCCGCGCTGATGATCGTGTCTTCCGTCTTTCTGATCTACACCTTCCTCGGGCCGCATATGCCCGGCATCATCGCGCACAAGGGCAACTCCTTGTCCGAAGTGGTGAACCACCAGTGGATCACGACCGAAGGTGTGTTCGGCATCGCGCTGGGGGTTTCGACCTCTTTCGTTTTCCTCTTCGTTCTGTTCGGCTCGCTTCTGGATAAGGCGGGTGCGGGCAACTACTTCATTCAGGTGGCCTTTTCCTTGATGGGCCACATGCGCGGCGGACCGGCCAAGGCGGCGGTTGTCTCCTCGGCCATGACGGGCCTGATCTCGGGCTCGTCGATCGCCAACGTTGTCACCACCGGCACCTTTACCATTCCGCTGATGAAACGCGTGGGCTTTTCGTCTGAGAAGGCGGGCGCGGTCGAGGTGGCCAGTTCGGTGAACGGGCAGATCATGCCGCCTGTGATGGGGGCCGCGGCCTTCCTGATGGTCGAATACGTGGGCATCCCCTATTTCGACGTGGTCAAACACGCCTTTGTGCCGGCCGTCATCTCCTACATCGCGTTGGTCTACATCGTGCACCTTGAGGCGATGAAGGCGAACATGCAGGGCCTGCCGCGCGCCGTCGCGCCCAAGCCGCTGGTTGCCTGGCTGATGTCGCTGGCCTTTACCGTTGCAGTGATCTGCGCGCTCAGCTTTGCTGTCTACTACGGCATGGGCTGGATCCGGCCTGCCTTTGGCGCCTCTGCCGGTTACGTGGTCTTTGTGCTGCTGTGCGCGGTCTACGTCGGCCTGATCTGGGTCTCCTCCCGCGAAGTACGGCTGAAGCTTGAGGACCCCAACGCGCCAGTGACCAAGTTGCCGCTGCCGGGTCCGACTGTCCGCTCCGGCCTGCACTTCCTGCTGCCGGTTGTCGTCCTTGTCTGGGCGCTGATGATTGACCGACTCAGCCCCGGCCTTTCGGCCTTCTGGGCGGCGTCTTTCATGATCTTCATCCTGGTGACCCAACGCCCGATCGAAGCGATCTTTCGCGGTGAGGGTGACTTTGGTGGCGCTGTCATGCGTGGTTTCCGCGAACTGGTCGAGGGACTGGAGGCCGGTGCGCGCAACATGATCGGCATCGGCATCGCCACGGCGACCGCCGGTATCATCGTGGGCGCGGTCAGCCAGACCGGCGTGGGTTCGGCGCTGGCGGATGTGGTCGAGGTGCTGTCGGGCGGCAATATCATGGCCATCCTTGCCCTGACGGCGGTCCTGTCGCTGATCCTTGGCATGGGCCTGCCGACCACGGCGAACTATATCGTCGTCTCGGCGCTGCTGGCCCCGGTGATCGTCACGCTGGGTCAACAGAACGGGCTGATCGTGCCGCTGATCGCGGTGCACCTGTTCGTCTTCTACTTCGGCATCATGGCGGATGTGACGCCGCCGGTCGGGTTGGCGAGTTTTGCGGCCGCTGCCGTGTCGGGCGGCGATCCGATCCGCACCGGTGTCGTGGCCTTCTTCTACTCGCTCAGAACCGCAGCACTGCCCTTCCTGTTCATCTTCAACACCGACCTGCTGTTGATCGATGTGACGTGGATGCAGGGGATATTCGTCTTCATAACGGCGACCTTGGCGATGCTTCTATTCGCGGCGGCGACGCAGGGCTGGTTCCTTGCGCGCAACATGATCCACGAAACGATCCTCTTGCTGCTGATCGCCTTCACCTTCTTCCGTCCGGGGTTCTGGATGGACATGGTGGCACCACCGTTCGAAAACGTGCCTCCGGCGCAGTTCGAACAGACGCTGGGCGAAGCCGAACCGGGGCAGGAGTTGCGCCTGACGGTGGACGGTCTGAACTCGGTCGGGGATCCGGTGACCTTTACCGCGCCGTTGGTCGTGCCTGCGGGTGAAACCGGGGCTGACCGATTGGCGGCAACGGGCATCGACCTTGTGGAAACGGACGGCAAGGTGATGATCGACAACGTGGCCTTTGGCAGTGCCGCGGCAGAGGCGGGGCTCGACTGGGATCAGGAGATCGTCGAAGTGCTGTCGCCTGTGTCGCAGCCGTCGAAATACCTGATGTACATCCCGGCCCTGTTGCTGCTGGCGCTGGTGGTGTTCATGCAACGTCGCCGGGTCCAACCGGCCACGGCAACGGCGTGAAGGAGAAAGACATGTTCGACAACATTCTCTTGCCTATCGACCTGAATCACCCTGCTTCCTGGGAAAAGGCCCTGCCGATGGCGATCAGGCTTTGCGGCGGATCCGGCACCCTGCATGTGCTGGGGATCGTGCATGATTTGGGTGCGGCCGCGATTTCGTCCTATCTGCCAGCGGATTTCGAACAGAAGGCGCTGGAAAAGATGAAGGCCGAAATCGAAACCTTCATCAGCCAGAATGTGCCGGAGGGAACGACAGCCATTGCCCATGTCGGCCATGGTCATGTACCCGAGCACATCATCTCGGCGGGGCGGGCCGTGGGGGCCGACGTGATCGTCATGGCTTCGCACCCACCGGATGAACTGATGACGTTCCTTGTGGGGTCCAACGCCGACCGCGTTGTGCGCCACGCGGATCGTCCCGTGATGGTCGTGCGCTGAAACTGCGCCTCCGACCAATGGTGTAACAAGAAACAAGGGGGCAATGGAGAGCAGCCTTGCCCCCTATTCGGAGACAACAAGAATGACTCCCTTCGCGATTGCCGGCGTGCAGATGCACGTCGCCGCCTTGCATTCCAACGTCGAGGCGATGCGCCACAGGATCGACGTCCTGATGGCACGATTCCCCTGGACGCAGATGGTGCTGTTTTCGGAACTGGCGCCCTACGGCCCTCTGGACCGTTTCGCGCAGCCGTTCCCGAACGATGCACTCTACCAGTTTCAGGAAGACGCCAAACGCTACGGCATCTGGCTGATCCCCGGCTCGATGTTCGAAAAGACCGAAGACGGCAAGATCAAGAACACCTCCGTCGTGATCAACCCGCAGGGTGAGATCGTGGCGAAATACTCCAAGATGTTCCCTTTCCGGCCCTATGAAACCGGGATCACCGCCGGGACCGATTTCTGCGTCTTCGACGTGCCGCAGGTGGGCCGGTTCGGCCTGTCGATCTGCTATGACATCTGGTTCCCGGAAACCACGCGCCAACTGACCAGCCAGGGCGTCGAGGTGCTGTTGCATCCCGTGCTGACCGGCACCACCGACCGCGACGCCGAGCTGGCCATCGCGCGCGCTACGGCGGCGCAGTTCCAGTGTTACGTCTTCGACGTGAATGGGCTGGCCGCTGGCGGGGTGGGGCGGTCCTGTGTCATCGATCCGTCGGCCACGGTGCTGCACCAGTCGGCGGGACAAGAGGACATGTTCCCCATCGAGGTCGACATGGACCTTGTCCGCCGCCAGCGGGAAACCGGTATGAAGGGGCTGGGACAAGTCCTGAAAAGCTTCCGCGACCGCGATGCGGATTTCAGCGTCTACGACCGCTCCAGCGGTTCGGATGCCTATCTGCACACGCTGGGCAAACTGGAAATGCCGGTCAAAGGGTCGCCGCGCGGGCAGGCCGAGGTCGATCCGCGCACGGCGCTTGGCTATGTGGAGCGGCCCGATCTGCAGCCGCATAATTTCTCTGTCTACCACGGCAAGACAGGAGCAGACTGAAACCAAAAAGGGGCCGGATGATCCTCATATCGGCCCCATCAGGGAGACGAAGACATGGACGTGCAAACTTCGGAAGGCAATCTCCCATCGATCCGGGATTATTACAGCGCAACGCAGTTGCGCGCGGATCGGTGGAGCGCCTTGCGGGAAGCGGCAGAGGGCCTTCACCGCCACGGCGGCAAAGGCCCCAAGGGCAAGAAACTGCGCGCCACGGTGGAAATGCTGTTCGAGGCATTGGAACCGATCGAACGCTACTGGGCGTTTCCCGGGGCGCATAATTTCGACCATCTCAGGCGGATGCTGCAGCACGACAATATCGAAGACCTTTCGGTATCCGTGCGACGGGTTGCACGGGCGCTGGCCTCTGGCGCTTACCGCCGCAGAACCATTCCGCTGGGCGCCGACGAGGTGGACAACGAGGATTATGAGGACGAAGCCTCTCTCGGGCCCGAAGCGCGCGCGCTGGGTCGCCCGTATTTCGAGATCCTGATTGTCGACGATACCAACGAACAGCACGAGCGGTTCCTGCGTCACAGCCTGCAACGGATGCGCCGTACCGAAGATCCCTTCATCTACGAAGCCGTTGTCGTGCCCTCGGTCGAGGATGCGTTGATCGGGGTGCTGTTCAACTACAACGTTCAGGCGGTCGTGGTGCGACCGGGGCTGAGCCTGAAATCACGTAACGATCTGCCGATCCTGAACCAGTATCTGACGCGCGTCGCGGACAACGAGGACGTCAATGCGCTGGAACCGCATGAATACGGTCCCGAAGCCTGCCGCCTGATCGCCAAGATCCGGCCGGAACTGGACGCCTACCTGGTCACCGACCGCTCTGCCGAGGACATCGCGGGGCGGGATCTGGGGCTGTGCCGGCGGGTGTTCTACAATCAGGAAGACTTCCTCGAACTGCACCTGAACATCCTGCGTGGCGTCGCCCGGCGCTACAAGACGCCGTTCTTTACCGCGCTCAAGGAGTATTCGCGCCAGCCCACCGGCGTCTTTCACGCCATGCCGATCAGCCGGGGCAAGTCGATCTCGCGGTCGCACTGGATTCAGGACATGGGTGCCTTTTACGGGCCGAACATCTTCCTTGCGGAAACCTCGGCCACGTCGGGCGGGCTGGACAGCCTGCTGGAACCGCGCGGACCGATCAAGGAAGCGCAGGACATGGCGGCGCGGGCCTTCGGCTCGAAACACACGTTCTTTGCCACCAACGGCACATCGACCTGCAACAAGATCGTCGTGCAGTCACTGGTCAGGCCGGGGGATATCGTGCTGGTCGACCGGGACTGTCACAAGTCGCACCACTACGGCATGGTTCTGGCCGGGGCGAGCGTCGCCTACATGGACAGCTACCCCCTGCACGAATACTCGATGTACGGCGCGGTGCCGCTGCGCGAGATCAAGCATACGCTGCTGAAACTCAAGGCTGCGGGAAAGCTGGACAAGGTGCGCATGGTCCTGCTGACCAACTGCACCTTTGACGGACTGGTCTACAACGTCCAGCGCGTGATGGAAGAATGCCTGGCCATCAAAAAGGACCTGATCTTTCTCTGGGACGAGGCGTGGTTTGCCTTTGCCCGCTTCAACCCGACCTACCGCCAGCGCACGGCGATGGGTGTGGCCAACACCCTGCGTGTAACCCTGCGCACGCCCGAAGCAGCGGACGCATGGGAGAAACAGCAGGCGGAACTGGCCGATGCGGATGAGGAAACACTGCTGAACACACGGCTGGTGCCGCCACCGGATGCACGGGTACGGGCTTATTCCACCCAGTCCACGCACAAGACGCTGACATCCTTGCGGCAGGGGTCGATGATCCACGTCAACGATCAGGACTTCAAAGGGGAGGTCGAACAGAGTTTCCACGAAGCCTACATGACCCACACCTCGACCAGCCCGAACTACCAGATCATCGCCTCGCTGGACGTGGGGCGCCGTCAGGTCGAACTCGAAGGTTTCGAATTCGTGCAACGGCAGGTGGAAAGCGCCATGTCGATCCGGCGGGCGATCCATTCGCATCCGCTCTTGCAGAAATACTTCCGCGTTCTGACCGCCAAGGACATGATCCCGGAGGAATTCCGGGAAAGCGGGATCGAAAGCTATTTTGATCCCAATCACGGCTGGGTCGACAAGTGGAACGTCTGGAACCTGGACGAATTCGTGCTGGACCCGACACGCATCACGCTGGCCGTGGGCGGCACCGGCTGGGATGGCGATACTTTCAAGACCAAGATCCTGATGGATAAATACGGGATCCAGATCAACAAGACCTCGCGCAATACGGTGCTGTTCATGACGAACATCGGCACCACGCGGTCCTCTGTCGCCTACCTGATCGAGGTGCTGGTCGAGATCGCCAACGAGCTGGACGACCTGCTGGATGACGCTTCCCGCATGGAAAAACGGTCTTTCGAAAACCGGGTTTCCGCCTTGGTGGAACATGTGCCGCCACTGCCGGATTTCAGCCGCTTTCACGATGCTTTCCGCATGGGGCCGGATACGCCCGAGGGTGACATCCGCTCGGCCTTCTTTCTGTCCTATGATGAAGACAACTGTGATTACCTATCGCTCGACGACACGATGGCCCGCCTGAAAGCGGGAGAGGAACTGGTTTCTTCCAGTTTCATCATCCCCTATCCGCCGGGCTTCCCGATCCTTGTTCCCGGGCAGGTCATCAGCAAGGAAATCATGTCCTTCATGCAGGCGCTCGACGTGAGCGAGATCCACGGCTACCGCCATGATCTGGGCCTGCGCGTGTTCACCAAGGAAGCGCTCGAAGCGCTCATGACGAAATCCAACGGAGAGGGCTGAACGATGCCAAAGAAGACCCTGGCGAATATTTCCGAAATCCGGAGATACTTTCACACCAATCAGGACCCGATCTATTTCGTCTCCGCGACGAACTTCAACCTGCTCGGGCTCGACGAATGGGTGAAAAACTTCAAGTATATCTGCTACATGGACTGTTTCGACGGGCGCCACCCCAACGTGCTCTGCCCGTCCGAAATGCCGCATGACGAGTTCCAGTCCATCGAGGACATCAACAACTATCTGCTGCAGCACAAGGAAGTGGTGGACTACGTCAAGGCGCGCGGCGGCAAGCCCAAGTTCGTCTTCCTGATGTTCGACGAAAAGACCGAGAAACTGGCCAAGGAACTGGGCGGAGAGGTCTGGTTCCCCAAGGCCAAGCTGCGCCAGTCGATGGACAACAAGATCGAGACCGTGCGCGTCGGCAACAAGGCGGGCGTCCCGTCGGTTCCGAACACGCTGTCCGAGGTCAAGGACTACGCCCACCTGCAGGAGTTGTGCAAGAAGGCGGGTCTGGGCAACGATCTGGTGTTGCAGTCGGCCTTTGGCGATTCCGGCCACACCACCTTTTTCATCAAGTCCGAAGCGGATTTCCGCAAACATGAGCACGAGATCGTCGGCGAGGGCGAAATCAAGATCATGAAGCGGATCGATTGCCGCGGCTCCGCGATCGAGGCCTGCGCCACCTCCGAAGGCACAATCGTCGGCCCGCTGATGACCGAGCTGGTGGGCTTCAAGGAATTGACGCCTTATCGCGGCGGCTGGTGCGGGAATGAAATCTTCTCCACCGCGTTCAGCCCCAAGCAGCGCCAGAAGGCCCGCGAATTGACCTTTTCCTTTGGTGAACAACTGCGCAAGGAGGGGTATCGCGGCTACTTCGAGCTCGATTTCCTGATCGACAAGAAGAACGACGACATCTGGCTGGGGGAGTTGAACCCGCGCATCACCGGCGCATCCTCGATGACCAATCACGCCGCTTTTGCCCATGCCGATGCGCCGCTGTTCCTGTTCCACCTGCTGGAGTTCTCGAAGAAGCCGTTCAAGCTGGACGTGGATGAGTTGAACTCACGCTGGGCCGATCCGGACATGATCGACAGCTGGTCGCAGATGGTGATCAAGCACACCGAAGACAACGTCGACATCATCACGCAGGCGCCGCAGTCGGGTATCTACAAGATGCTGCCGGACGGGCGCGTGGTCTTTGACCGCTTCGACTATCACCGCCGCGCGGTGGAAACCGAAGACGAAGCCTTCTTTCTGCGGATTTCCAACGTGGGCGATTACCGCTATGAGGGCGCAGACCTTGGCATCCTCGTGACGCGCGGTCGGTCGATGACCAAGAGCTTCCAGCTGACGGCGAAAGCCAAGCAGTGGATCACCGGGATCAAGAATGCCTATTCCGCGCGTCCGCTGCCGTCCGCACAGGCCCTTCAGGACCCGGCGTTCAAGATCATGTAGGAGGGATATGTCCCTTACGTTCAGAGCGATATCGGAAAGCAGGCCTGGTCCGAAATGGGCCGGGCTCTTTGCCGAATACAGGAACGCCTACCTGCGATGGTGGGCGCGTGAGGGGCTGTCCGGACGTCCGACTTACCTTGAGTGCCGTCGCGCGTTGCGTCAGCACATGCCGGAACTTGTCCCGGTCTGGGAGCAGCTCTGCGAACTGGCCGGTGGCGGGGACATGGAGGCGCGGTTTCTCAGCTTTTTCTGCCCGCCGCGCTATCTGACTGGGTGCAGCCAGGCGATCTGGTCCGGTGATGAGCCGCTATTGGTGCGCAACTACGATTACAACCCGCAGGCCGTCGATGCCGTCCTGCTGAAGACAGGCTGGCAGGGGCGGCAGGTCATCGGCACGTCGGACGGGCTGTTCGGTCTGGTGGACGGGATGAACGATGCCGGACTGGTCGTATCGCTGACCTTTGGCGGGCGGCTTGCGGCGGGCGAGGGGTTCGGCGTGCCGCTGATCCTGCGATACGTCCTGCAGACCTGTGAAACGACGCAAGAGGCGCGCGAGGTGCTGGAGCGCGTGCCCTGCCACATGAGCTACAACGTGACGGTGCTGGATGCGCAGCGCGATTTCATCACCGCCTACCTTGCGCCCGACCGGCCGCCGCTGATCACCCATGCGGCGGTGGCGACGAACCATCAGGAACGGGTCGAGTGGAAGAGCCACGCGCGGGTGACCGCGACGGTCGAGCGCGAACGCTATCTGTTGCAGCGACTGTCCCTGCATCCAGAAACGCAAGAGAAGTTCGTCGGCGCGTTCCTCAAGCCGCCGCTCTATTCGCTGGCCTTCGACCGCGGGTTCGGCACGCTGTACACGGCGGCCTATCGTCCGCAACGGCGTGAGGTGGAACTGGTCTGGCCGGGGGCGACCTGGCGCAAGTCCTTTGACAGCTTTCCCGAGGATCACCTGGCCATTACCTATCCAAAGACGGCAGCGGCGCTTCCCTGAGGCGTCTCAATCGGCCCAGGAAAAGGCGCGGTCCACAACCTCGGCGGCGTTGGTCTCGATCACCGGGCCATGCGCCATCACCAGCTTCTGGATCGGCCATGCCCGGACCCGTGCCAAGGCCGCGCGCAGGGCAGGGCGGTCACGGAACGCAAGGCGGTACTTGCGCGGGACCTTGGGCGAGTCCGAAGTCATCAGGTCCAGCCGCGCAACCGTTCCGCGCCAGCCGGAATACCAATCGGGGGGCATCTGTTGCAGCAGGTCGGTGAAGATCGCCGTGCCGCTTGGCCTATGCAGGAAAACGATCTCTGTCGTGATCAGGTTGCCGGCGAACATCACCTGATCAAAACTGTCTTTCCACACTTCCGGGGGGCTGTCCCCTAGGGGCGCGTCCTCTCCGGCAAAAGGGCATTTCTTCGGCACGCCGGGGGCGGCATGCACCTGCGCGCGGGGATAGGCCGCGCACCAGAGCGGAAGATAGACGTGGTGCAGGTCGTTGGGCGCCACAAGGTACCGGACCGGCCCCAGCGAGGCGACTTCGGCGCGGACTTCGTCTGTCAATGCGACCGGGGAATGGACCCAGATGCCGCCGTCCGGCAGGCGCGCCAGACACATTCTGGTTGGAAACATGAACCCCGCCGCCGCACAGATCGGCTGGCCCTCGACCGTCCAGAGATCGCGTCCCAACGATTGAAGCATACTGTCACCTGCAACTTTTGGTCAGCATATGGGGGTGCTGTTGGTCCAACAACCTGTGCCGCGCATCATGCGCCGGGTTCGGCGTAAGGAGAGCAGGAAAAAGCCCGCCCTCTTGCGGAGGACGGGCCGATATCTGGATCGTTCGCTTGCCGGTCAGATGGCGGCGAGTTCGCCTTCGAGATCCTTCATCTCTGTGCCGCCGGCCATCAGGCGGCGGATCTCATCATGGCTGAGTTCGCCCGCCTTGCCCGCACCGATAACCTCGCCAAGCGCGAGAAAGGTAAAACGGTCGCCCACAAGCTGAGAGTGGATCTCGTTATGGGTGATGAAGATGATGGCAATGTCGCCGCGTTTCTTTACCCGCATGATCGTCTTCAGCACTTCCATCTGCTGTTTCTGACCAAGGGCCGAAGTGGGCTCGTCGAGGATCAGTACCTTGGCGCCGAAGTAGATGGCGCGGGCAATGGCCAGCGTCTGACGCTGACCGCCCGACATGGTGCCCACCGCCTGCGTCGGATCGGAAACCGAGATGCCGATCTTCTTCATCTCGTCATAGGCGATCTGGTCCATGTCATGCATGCGCAGGGTGCCCAGCGGACCCTTCAACTCACGCCCCATGAAGAAGTTGCGCGTCACGGACATCAACTGGTTCAGGGCGAGATCCTGATACACCGTGCCGATGCCCGCAGCCGTCGCATCGCGCGGAGTGCGGAAGTTGACGGGTTTGCCCTCGACGTACAACTGCCCGGAGGTGGGTTGGTGAACCCCGGCCAGTGTCTTGATGAGGGTCGACTTGCCCGCGCCGTTGTCGCCCAGCAGCGCGTGCACCTCACCGGCGTGAATTTCGAGGTTCACCCCGTTCAAAGCGGTGAAGGGGCCGAACTTCTTAATGACGTTCTCGACGCGAAGATAAGGTTGAGCAGCCATATCAGATCCCTCCCGTGATGCGCTTGCGGATGCGTTCGTTCGCAAAGACCGCCGCCAGCAGGATGGTGCCGACGAAGACGCGGAACCACGACCCGTCGATCCATGGGATAAAGAAAACCGCGTTGGCCACGAGGCCCACGGTGATTGCCCCGAAGGCAACGCCGAGGACAGAGCCGAAACCACCGGTCATCAGCGTGCCGCCCACAACCGCGATGGCGATGGCGAAGAGCTCCAGCAGGTTGCCCTTGGCCGCGTCGGCGGTGTTGGTGTCAAAGACCTGACAGGCCGCGAACATGGTGGCGCAGAAGGCGGTGAACATGAACAGGCCAACCTTGACCTTGTTGGTCGGCACACCGTTTGCGCGGGCCGCGTTCTTGTCGTCGCCGGTGGCGTAGATCCAGTTGCCCAACTGCGTCCGGGACATGATGAACCATGCCACACCGGCAATCACCATCCACCACAGAAACCGCGCGTCAAAGCCTGTGACCCATTGTTCGTCCCGGCGGTTCAGGTTGCCACCCATGGCGAACCACAGATCGAAGAACCAGCCAAAGACCTCGCCGCCAAGGATGTCGGCAAACCAGGAGGTTTCCTTGAAATCCTGCAGGCCGGAAATCTGCGTCGACTTGTTGATGAGCCGGTAAGACGCCTCTGTTGCGCCGCGCAGGAAGAACAGGAAGGCCAGTGTCACGATGAAGGAGGACAGGCCGGACCGGACGACAATGGTGCCGACGATATAGCCTATGATCAGCGCAAAGATCAGCGCGATGACAAAGGCCGCAAAGGGCGATCCGGGACCGATCAGTTCCAAACCGAACGGGGCAAATCCATATTTCAGGATCATCGCCATGATCATGCCGGTGAAGCCGATCATCGAACCGATGGAGAGGTCGAATTCCCCGGCAATCATGAGGACCGCAGCGCCGGTTGCGATGATGCCGTATTGGGCGACAATGGCGATGTTGTTCTTGAGGCCCAGCGGATTGAAGGCCTTGCCGTCAGAGGCGATGGCCAGCGCCACGATGATGACGATCATCACCGAAAATGCACCGATCTCCGGACGCCGCAAAAGCCGTTGAAGCCTCGTTTCCTTGGTAAGCCTGTCCGCTTCGCTGCGATCAGACATGATCATGCCCTCCTTGGCGACCCCGAGGGGCCCTGAATTGTCTGGAAATGCTTGCAAAAAGGGGGGCAGCCGGTCTTCCGTCTGCCCCCCGATTTCAGAACACGCTATCGCAAAGGATCAGCGGTTCACGCCTGCCTGCTCAGCCACGTCGGCCGCGTTCGTCGCGTCGACAAAGCCCGGGCCGGAGGGCACGTTTGCACCGGGCAACATGCCCGCGTTGGTGTTGTAGAGGTGCAGCAGGATCACCGGCATGTAGCCCTGAAGGCGCTGCTGCTGGTCGATGGTGAAGGATGCCTTGCCTTCGTTGATCAGGTCGATCACGCCCGGCGACAGGTCAAAGCAGGCCAGGTGGATGTCTGCGCCAACTTCCTCGACCGCGGCGGCAGCGGCTTCGCAGACGTGCGGGCCGATGGCCAGCAGACCGTCGATGGTTTCGTCCGCCTGCAGGGCAGCGGCGGTCCGGGTCTTGATCTGGGCGACGTCGTTCGACACGTCGATCATGTTCAGGTCGGCGCCCATGGCGTCAAAGTAACCCTGGCAGCGATCGACCAGCGCGGTGTTGAACGCTTCCTGGTTCAGGCACAGACCGTTGGTCACACCTTCGGCCTTGGCGCGCTCACCTGCGGCAGAGCCTGCAAGCTTTTCCGGCTGACCGATGTGCATCAGGGCACCGACGGCCTTTGAGGATTCGAGACCGGAGTTGATTGTGATGACCGGGACACCGGAATCGACGGCGTTGCGGATTGCACCGCCCAGGGCGTCAGCGTCCGGCAGCGACACGATGATGCCATCCGGCTCTGTCGCGGCGGCGGCTTCGATCAGCTTGGCCATGGCGGCCATGTCACCGGAGACATCGTAGTTGTATTCGATTTCGGCACCAATCGCGGCACCGGCATCCTTGGCACCTTTCTCGACCACCGGCCAGAACGGGTCCGTGCCCTGCGTGTGCGTGATGACCACGTAACGCTCGGCAAAGGCAGGCGCGGCAAGCGCTGCAACGGCCGTCGCGGCCAGGAAAAGCTTCTTCATCATGTTTCCTCCACTGGATGCCAACCCATTCATCGGGTTGGTCAATTTGGGCTGGCCCTGTTCCGGGCCTTGTTCCCGGTTCAGAGCCTAGCAACGTGATCGGGACTTGTCAGCACTGAATGTCTGACACCTCCGCGCCCCGGCAACGCATGGTGGTATCGCTAACGTCTGAAACTTCTACCGTCGAGTCTTTTGGTAGGGAAACTGGCGACATTCCGTCAAAGATGAGGGGCAGGCATCGCCTTTTTTGATAGAAAACTATCAAGAACCGCCGGTTTGGTCGCCGCCGCTCTCACCTTTGGAAATGATCGGCGGAGCGGTATTCACTGCCTCCATGGCAAAGCCGGCAGCGGCCTTGTAATCGGCCAGAAAGGCCGCGCGCTCTTTGGCGGGGATCACGTCGTCGATTTTGTCGAACACCCCGCCGCAGCGTTCATCGACGATATTCAAAAGGCCGAAGGGCCCCGCGCCGCGGTTGCGCAGGACAAGTTTCGATACCGGCCCGCAAAGTCTGTCGTCATAGGCCGCAAGCGCCTGCGGGGTGGTTCCGTGCTGCAGCAGGCAGGCGCCCAGCGTGCGGGCATCGATCACCGCCTGGCTCGCTCCGTTCGATCCGGTTGGATACATCGCATGCGCGGCGTCGCCGAGCAGCGCGACCCGTCCTTGCACCCATGAGGGAATGGGATCACGGTCGATCATCGGGTTCTCAAAGACGCGGTCCGCGCCCCGGATCAGCGCGGGCACATCCAGCCAGTCATAGCGGAACTGGTCAAAGTGATGCGCAAAGCTGTCGATCGGCACCTCGCGGAACCAGCCGGTTTCGGACCAGTCCTCGTTTTCGTCCAGCGTGCGCTCGGCGATCCAGTTTATCTCGGCCAGACCATCCGGGTCGGGGTGGGAGATCGGATAGATCACCATGCGGTGCCGATGGGTGCCAAGGCCGATGAAACTGGACCCGGTGCGGACAGGTCTCGCCCGCGTGGTGCCGCGCCACATCAGGGCGCCGCCCCAGTGGATCGGCGGTTGGTCGGGATACATCTGGGCGCGTATCGGAGAGTGAATGCCCTCGGCCCCGATCAGAAGGTCGGCGGTTTCGGTGAAAGCGCCTTCCGGGCCATCGAGATGCAGCGTGACGCCCCCTTCCGTTTGCGTGAACCCCGTTGCGCGGCATCCGGTGCGGACCGCGTCTAACCCAAGGCGCTGGATCACGGCGTCATACAAGGCCATGTGAAAGCGGCCCCGGTGCATGGCGTATTGCGGCCAGTTGTACCCGGCCTCCAGCCCGCGCGGTTCGGCGTGGATTTCGGCCCCGTTCAGACCCACCAACGCCCATTCACGCGCGGGCAGGCCGACCTGATCCAGTACCTCTGGCCCGATCCCGAGGTCGAACAACTCGCGCACCGCGTTGGGCTGAATGTTGATGCCCACGCCCAAAGGTTTCAACGCCCGCACCCCTTCGTAGACAGTGCAGGGCAGGCCGATCTGGTGCAGGGTCAGGGCGGTTACCAGTCCTCCGATGCCGCCGCCGGCGATGAGGATGCGGGGATGGGTCATGGGGACTCCGTATTGAGGGAGAGGGTCGTCGCCGACCATTTTACATGGCTAAAGGGCGGTGTCGCGTGGGGAAACCGCGGCGGGGGCGCTGCCCCCCCGGCTCTGCGAGCCTCCCCCCGAGGTATTTGTCAGCCCAAAGAAACCAGGGCGCGGCCTGTCAGATCTTCAGCAGCCGGCGGGCGTTGTCCTTGAGGATCAGGGGGCGGACCTCTTCGCGGATGTCCAGTTCTTCGAAATCCTTGAGCCAGCGGTCGGGCGTGATGGCGGGCCAGTCCGAGCCGAAGAGCATCTTCTTCCGCAGGATGGTGTTGGCGTATTGCACGAAGATCTTGGGGAAATATTTCGGCGACCAGCCGGACATGTCGATGTAGACGTTGGGTTTGTGCTGGGCAACCATCAGCCCTTCTTCGGTCCAGGGGAACGATGGGTGGGCCAGCACGATGGGCGTGTCGGGAAAGTCCACTGCCACGTCGTCCACATGCACCGGGTTGGAGTATTTCAGCCGCATCCCCATGCCACCGCGCATCCCCGATCCGACGCCGGTCTGCCCGGTGTGGAACAGCATGATGGCGCCTTCTTCGGCGATGGCCTCATAGAGCGGGTAGGCCCAGCGTTCGTTGGGGTAGAAGCCCTGCATGGTGGGATGGAACTTGAAGCCCTTGACGCCGAATTCCCTGACCAGTCGGCGCGCCTCGCGGGCGCCGGCCTTGCCCTTGGCGGGGTCGATGCTCGCGAAGGGGATCAGGATGTCGTCGTTTTCGGCCGCGATCTGGGCCACTTCCTCGTTCGAGTAGCGGCGGAAACCGGTTTCGCGTTCGGCATCGACAGGAAAGATCACCGCGCCGATCTTGCGTTCACGGAAGTATTCGGCGGTTTGCTGGACCGAGGGCAACATGCCGGACGCCCCTGCGGGGTTCTTGAAATATTTGGCCATGCCCGCCTGGAAGTCGTCATAGCCGTCGTCGCGCGGCCCGCAGCAGGGTTCCTCGGCGTGGGTGTGAAAGTCGATGGCGATCAGGTCGTCGGCGTTCATGTGGTGCCCTCCGTTCCGGGTTGCAGGCGCAGGTATTTTTTCAAGAGCCGCCGCAGGTCCGCCGCCTCTTGCGGAGCCAGACTTGGCGCGCTGTGGTCTTCGTGGACGGCAAAGGGCGCGCGAAAGGCGTTCATCCTGTCCGTGCCCGCATCCGTCAGCCAGAGTTCCACGGCCCGGCGGTCACTTTCCGGCACGGTGCGGCGGATCAGTCCGGCTTCTTCGAAGCTCTGGACCATCTTGGTCATATGCGCGCGTTTGATCATCAGCGCACGGGCCAGCACACCCTGCCGGATTCCTGGGTTTTCGGCGATCAGCATCAGCACGGTGAATTCGCCGGGGCGGATCCGTTCGCCTTCGAAGGTGGTGTAGAAGGCGCGGAACGCCTGCAGCTGTGCCAACCGCAGCAGGTAGCCAAGGCTGTCGCCCATAGGCCCCAGGCGGATGTCCTCATTGCTGGTCCGGTCCGCCGGTGTCTCAGCCATTGTCGGGGGCCTGCACCTTGGCGGCGCGCTTTTCGAGAAAGTCGCGCAGACGTTGCTGGGCCTCTGGCGTCATGCTGGCCAGTGAGGCGACCATCGCCTCGGAGAAAAGCCCGCTGTCTGCGGACATATCCGCGATGCGGGGCAGGGCGTTCATCACCGCGTAATTGGTGAACGGCGCGTTGGTTGCGACCCGGGCGGCAAGGTCGCGCGCCTTGGTCAGCGCCTGACCATCGGGGACAACGTAGGACACTCCGCCCCAGCGTTCCATGTCTGCGGCGTTGACAGAGCGGCCCGTCAGCATCATGTCGCCCACGCGGGCCGGTCCGATCAGGCGCCCGATGCGGACAGAGCCGCCGCCGCCCAGAAAGATACCGCGCTGACCCTCTGGCAGGGCGAAGAAGGCGCTTTCCTCCGCGACGCGGACATGGGTGCTGGCCGCCAGTTCAAAACCGCCGCCCACAGCCGCACCGGTGATGGCAGAGATCACCGGGATTTCGCCCATTTCGATGGTCTCGAAGGTGCGGTGCCAGAGCCGCGAGCCTTTGACTGCCTCGAACAGCGGCTTTTCCGAATGTTCGGCAAGGTCCAGCCCGGCGCAGAAGTGTTTACCGTGGCCATGGATCACGGCGGCGCGGGCCTCTGACGTGGCGCGGGCGATGGCCTCTCCGATCGCGATGATGAATCGGTCGGAAAGAGCATTTCGCTTTTCAGGACGGTTGAGGCCGATCAGTGCCACGTCGCCGTCGCGTTCATAGGTGATCAGCCCGCCGCCAATGACCTCCTCCGGTTTCGTCATTGCGAAACGCTCCTCCCCCTGTGGCGCCTTTTCGGCGTAATTTCGTTTCCAAGTAAACAATTCCGGCGCGCCAAGTCAACGTCGGTCCGGTGGCATGGGATGCGGGCTTTGCCGCTTTTCCTTGCGCGGGCTTTGGTATACCAAAATTCGCGAAGGCCCCGGACGGGCCACGGGAGGGATCATGACAGATTTGAAACTTGCCGCAGGAATGTCGCGGCTGGGCACTGAATCGGCCTTTGTGGTGCTGGCACGGGCGGGGCAGCTTGCCGCCGAAGGCCGGGACATCATCAATCTTGGCATCGGCCAGCCGGATTTTCAGACACCTGCGCATATCGTCGAGGCCGGGATAAAGGCGCTGCGCGACGGCCATCACGGCTATACGCCCGCCAACGGCCTGCCCGCGCTGCGGCAGGCGGTTGCCGCCGACCTGCATCGTCGTCACGGGGCAGAGGTGAATCCCGACAACGTGGTGGTGGTGCCGGGGGGCAAGCCGACCATGTTCTTTGCGGTGCTGATGTTCGGCGAACCGGGCGCGGAGATCATGTATCCCAATCCCGGTTTCCCGATCTATGAATCCGTCATCAAATATTCCGGCGCGACCCCGGTGCCCATCGCCTTGAAAGAAGAAAACGATTTCGCCTTCAACGCAGAAGAGGTGCTGGGCCAGATCACCGACAAGACGCGGTTGATCATCATCAACTCGCCTGCCAACCCCACCGGGGGCGTGACGCCGAAGGAAGAGATCGACAAGCTGGTTGCCGGATTGGCGGACCACCCGCATGTGGCGCTGATGTCGGATGAGATCTATTCCAACATGCTGTATGGCGGTCGTGAGCATACCTCCTTGCTGAACTACCCCGAAATCCGCGACCGGCTGATCATGCTGGATGGCTGGTCCAAGACCTATGCCATGACTGGCTGGCGGCTGGGGTACGCGGTCTGGCCGGACCAGTTGGTCGCGCACGCCACGCGGCTGTGCATCAATGACCATTCCTGCGTTAACGCGGCAACGCAATTTGCGGGGATCGCCGCGCTTGAGGGACCGCAGGACGCGGTGCGCGACATGGTGGCGGCCTTTGACGAACGGCGTCAGGTGATCGTGCGCGAACTCAACGCCTTGCCGGGGGTGCGCTGCGCCGATGCGGCGGGGGCCTTCTACGCCTTCCCGAACGTCGAAGGGACAGGCCTGACCTCTAAACAGGCCGAGACCCGGTTCCTCGAAGAGGCGGGCGTGGCCACCGTGTCCGGCACTTCTTTCGGCGCATGGGGCGAGGGATACTTGCGGTTCTCCTACGCCAATTCGACTGAAAATATCCTGGAGGCAATTTCGCGCATCCGGGCATTGCTGACCGCTGGAGGCTAAGACATGAGCGATACACAACTGCTGATCTGCGGCGCGGCCTTCACCGAGGTAGAGCGGGACCGCCTGGGCGCGGCGCATCCGGCGCTGTTCGTAAGCGGGCCGGATGAGATGGCCTCATTGGACGAAGCGGCACGGGCCGGCATCCGGGCGGTTGCCTTCAAGGGGCACAAACCTTTTGGCGCCGAGGCGATGGACCTGTTTCCGCAACTGGGCGTGATCGCCAATTTCGGTGTCGGCTATGATGCCATCGACGTGACGGCGGCCAGCGCCCGCAGCATCGGCGTCACCAACACGCCGGACGTCCTGTCCGACGATGTGGCGGATCTGGCCGTGGGCCTGATCATTGCGCAGGCGCGCACGATGATCCGGGGGCACGCGCATGCGGCCTCTGGCCGGTGGGCGAAAGAGGGGGAAATCCCGCTCAATCGCAAGGTTTCCGGCTCTACTGTCGGGATTGTCGGGCTGGGCCGCATCGGACGCGAGATCGCGGACCGGCTGGCCGCCTTCAAATGCGATATCCATTACACCTCGCGGTCGGAGAAAGAGACGCCGGGATGGACCTATCACGGTGACGTGGTGTCCTTGGCCAAGGCGGTGGATTTCCTTGTGATCGCACTGGTCGGCGGGCCGGACACCAAAGGCCATGTCACGCGCGAGGCCATTCAGGCGCTGGGTCCGCGCGGCGTGGTCGTGAACATCTCTCGCGGGTCGACGATTGACGAAGCCGCGCTGCTGGACGCTTTGGAGGCGGGAGAGATCGCTGGTGCGGCTCTGGACGTGTTCGAGAATGAGCCCAATATCGACCCGCGCTTTCTGAAGCTGGAAAACACCGTATTGCAGCCGCATCAGGGGTCCGGCACGGTCGAGACACGCACAGCCATGGCCGAGTTGCAGCTGGCCAACGTGACGGCCTTCCTCGAAGGCAAGCCGCTGGTCACGCCCGTCAATTGAGGCGCAGGATCATTCCTTGACGCAGGATTGACCTGCGTCAAGGTGTGCCGGGCGCTGTTGCTTCATCCTCCGCGCAACCGGAGGATTGCCCATGAAACTGTTGATCGCTTACGCCTCTTCCGAGGGGCAAACCCGCAAGACCGCACGTTTTGCCATGGATCGACTGGCCGATGCGGGCCACGCCGTCGAGGCGCTGCCCGTGGGTGAGGCCGAGGACATCGACCTGTCCCGCTTTGACCGGGTGATCCTTGCCGCCTCTGTCCATGTCGGCCACTACCAGCGCGAGATGGGCGACTTCGTGGCCGAACACGCCGAGGCGCTGGATGCCCGCCCGACGCTGTTCCTGTCGGTTTCATTGGCCGCTGCGGGACATGACGCCGAAGACTGGGCCGACCTTGACCGCATCGCGCAGGATTTCGCATCGGCGACAAGCTGGCGGCCCGCGCGCACGGTACAGGTGGCGGGGGCCTACAAACCGTCAGAATACGATATCTTTCGCCGCTTCGTGATGCGCCGCATCGTGGCTGCCAAGGATCCGGAGGCCGATCTGGATGCGGATCATGAATACACCGACTGGGCTGCGCTGGGCGCGCTGCTGGACGAGTGGATGGCGAAACCCGCCTGAGCGGTGGGCGCATGGGTCGAGAATCGGTTAGGCTGTTTCCTGTCAGGTCGCCGCAAGCATTGCGCGGCGCTGCGAACAGGGAGACCATCATGACTCAACGCACCACCGGCGGACGCGGCCGCCGCTTCGACAATGTGCTGGATACCATCGGCGACACGCCGGTGATCCGTATCAACCGCATCGCCCCCGAGCATGTCACGGTCTACGTCAAGGCCGAGGCCTTCAACCCCGCCGCTTCGGTCAAGGACCGGCTGGCGGTCAGCATCATCGAGGCCGCCGAACTGGACGGTTCGCTGAAACCCGGCCAGACCGTCGTTGAGGCCACCAGCGGCAATACCGGCATCGGTCTGGCAATGGTCTGCGCCGCCAAGGGCTATCCGCTGGTCGTGACCATGGCCGAAAGCTTTTCGGTCGAACGGCGCCGGTTGATGCGCTTTCTTGGCGCCAAGGTGGTTCTGACGCCCAAGGAATTGAAGGGCTTCGGCATGTATTCCAAGGCCAAGGAACTGGCCGAGGCGAACGGCTGGTTCCTTGCCAGCCAGTTCGAAACCGCCGCCAACGCCGATATCCATGAAAACACCACCGCGCGCGAGATCTTGGCCGATTTCGACGGCGAAAAGCTGGATTATTTTGTGACCGGCTATGGCACCGGTGGCACGGTCACAGGCGTGGCGCGTGTGCTGCGCAAGGAACGGCCTGATACGAAAATCATCCTCAGCGAACCGGCCAATGCGGCCATCGTCGGATCGGGCTATGTGAACACCCGGAACGAGGACCACCAGCCGACCGAAGGGCACCCGGATTTCAACCCGCACCCCATTCAGGGCTGGACCCCGGATTTCATTCCCTGGGTTCTGCAGGAAAGCATCGACAACGGGTATTACGACGAACTCCTGCCCGTGGCGGGTCCGGATGGTATCGCATGGTCGAAACGGTTGGCTGCGGAGGAGGGGATCTTTACCGGCATCTCCGGGGGCGCGAGTTTTGCCGTGGCCATGCAGGTGGCCGAGAAGGCACCCGCAGGGGCCACCATCCTTGTCATGCTGCCTGACACGGGCGAGCGGTATCTGTCGACGCCGCTGTTCGAAGGCGTACCTTCGGACATGACAGAGGACGAGAAGGCGATTTCCCTATCGACGCCAACGGCGCAGATGGCGGCAGAGTAAGGGGCCGGGGCGGCGCCATGCCGCCCCGATCCGTCACAGTCACAGGCTCCAATCGTGGACGTGCACATCATGTCCCGAGTGGCCCTTGAGGATTTCCACCGCAAGCCGTTGCTTTTCCTCATCCGCGACGCGGACCCAAAGCAGAATGCCGCCGTGTTCGACCTGCTTGGCATAGTAGTCGCGGTGGTGTTGTTCCGCGCGCCGCGCCAGCAATCCGCCGATCACAGCCGAGGGGGCGCCGCCGATGGCAATCGCCGCGATAGAGGCCGCCAGCGTGCTTGCAGGTGTCAGCAATGCCATCATGGCGATGTAGGATCCTAGGAAAAAGAAACCGCCCGCGATTGCCCCTTCGAATTCGCCCATCGCCTCTTCGGAAACAAAGGCGGCGCGCGGGGCGTTGGGATCATCCTCCAGTTCGGCGGCGGTCCAGTAGCCTTTGCCCAGCTTTTCCTTCAGCGTCTCTTCGGACCCCAGAAGGCTGATGTCATAACGGCTGAAGCCCACCATGCGCAGGTCATAAAAGGCCTTTTGCAGGGCCTCGAAACTGTCGAAGACGCCAACGGCCTCTGGGACCTTCATGACGGTGACATGGTCTTTGCGGGTGTCGGCGGCGGTCGGGCTGGTCATTTCCGTGCTCCGTTGCAGTGGGTTCTTTCCCGCTACAAAAACCGCAAAAAACCGCCCGCCGCCTTGATCCGCGTCAACCAGGCGGCGATCAGATGGACCCTGCCTCGACCATGTAGTTGTTGGCCGAACACATGGCGCTGTCGTCGCTGGCCAAGAAAAGCGCCATGCGGGCAAGGTAGACCGGTTCGATCAGGTCGGGCAGGCATTGGCGCTGGCGGTGCTTCTCGATCGCCTCGGGAGTGACCCAGAGATCCTTTTGCCGTTCCGTCATGATCCAGCCCGGCACGATGCTGTTGACCCGGATGCGGTGATCGCCAAGGTCACGCGCCATGGTGCGGGTCAGTCCGTGCACGGCGGATTTGGCGGTGGTGTAGGCGGGCATGCCGCCCCCGGCCTCCCACCAGCTGTTCGAGCCCATGTTGATGATCGACCCGCCGCCCGCCTTGATCATTCCGGGCGCCACCGCCTGAATGGCAAAGAACATGTGGCGGATGTTGGTCGCCATACGTTCATCCCAGTATTCGGGCGTGACCTCGCTCCAGTCATGGCGGTCGTCGCGAGCCGCGTTGTTAACCAGCACCGTGGCGGGGCCAAGCCGGTCGGCCAGCTTGCCGAAGGCGCTTCGCAGTTGGTCGATGTCACGCAGGTCGCAGAATTCGAACGCGACCTCGCCCTCGGTCTCGGCGGCGAGTTTCTCGCCCGCCTCACGGTTGAAATCGACGAAACCGGTGCGCGCGCCCTGTGCGGCAAAGGCACGGACCATTTCCTCTCCGATGCCGGAGGCCCCGCCGGAGATCAGGACGGTCTTGCCCTTGAGGCTGGGGTAGATGGCGAAATCTGGCATGGTGTTCTCCTTGAAAGGCGAGGGGAGGGGGCGCTGCCCCCCGGCTCTGCGAGCCTCCCCCGCGGTATTATTCAAACCAAAGAAGGCTGGGGGCGGTCAGCCTTGCAGGTCGTCTTCGAGGAAATAGCGGATGTTGTCCTCAAAGCTGGCGTCGGCCTGCAGGCCCAGTTTTTCGGCCTTTGCCGGGCGGATCTCATTGCGCCAGCCCTTGAGGATGTCCGCGATTTCCGGCTGCGGGTCCCATGTGATCAACTTGGCGGGTTCGGGGCCTGCCACGGCGGTCAGGGCGTCGAGCATCTGGCCGATGGTCAGCATCTGACCGGGCATGGTCATGACATGGTTCAGGCCAAGGTCTTCGCGCGGGATTTCCGCCCCCTTGATGAGATTTTCGACGCATTGGCGCGGGCTGAGGTAGAGGTGATGGAAATCCTTGTCGACCGGGCAGTTGGCGGTCTGCCCCTGCAGCGGTTCGCGAAAGATCGACGACATGAAGCCCGAGGCGGCGCGATTGGGCTTGCCGGGGCGGATCGAGATTGTCGGCAAGCGAAAGCCACGCCCGTCAATGAAGCCGCGCCGCGAATAGTCGTTCAGCAGCAGCTCTCCGATGGCTTTCTGGGCGCCGTAGCTGATCTGGGGGTTGAGAAAGCTGTCATCGGTGAAGGGCTGCGGGACCTCGCCGCCGTAGACCGCGATGGAAGAGGTGAAGACGACCACCGGCCGGGTGCCAAGCGCGCGGGCGCGTTCCAGCACGTTCAGGGTGCCGTGCATGTTGACCTCGTAGCCGAAGTCGAAATCCTCTTCGGCATGGGCCGAAACGACGGCGGCGAGCAGATAGATGACATCTGTGTCCCGCGGGATGGTCTCGGTCATCGACGCCGGATCGGTGATGTCGCAGGTCTGATACTGCACGTCGAAGGGGGCAGCGACCGGGGCGGGGGCGGTCACATCGGCCAGTGTCAGGCGGCTGATCTGCTTTCCGCGCAGAGTGCCGCGTGTCGCCAGCGCACGGGCGAGTTTCTGGCCGATCAGGCCTGCGCCACCAAGGATGAGAATGTTCATGAGGTCGCTCCTGTTTCGAAGATCTGCGGCGCCAGCGCGCCGGGGTGCTGGATCACCTGCGCGGCCAGCGCGGCGGCGCGGGTCATGGCGGTGGCCAGCGGTGCGCCGGTGGCCCGCGCGGCAAGGAAGCCTGCGCCAAAACTGTCCCCGGCGGCGGTGCTGTCGACCACGCGGGTCACGTCGGGCGGAGTGCAGGTGACGGTGCCGGTCTCTTCGGTCCAGCCGTGAAAGGTGGCCGCGCCGTTCTTGATCACCACGCAGGAGGCCCCGGCGGCGCGATAGCGCGTCAGCGTGTCCTCGGGAGTGGCATCCTGAAAGGCGAGCTGTTCCTCGTCAAAGCTGGGCATCACGGTGTCCGACACGGCGGCCCCCTGCAACAGGCCGGAACGCATCGCCTCGGCGCTTTCCCACAGGCGGGGGCGCAGGTTGGTGTCAAAGGCGATGTGAGCGCCATGCGCGCGGGCGCGGCCCAGCGCGGCGCAGAGCGTCTTGCGCGCCTCTGGCGACAGGATCGCCAGCGTGATGCCGGAGAACTGGATCACCGTACGATCCGCCATGATTTCGTCGAGCCAGGCGGGATCCTCGGCCAATGTGCGCGCCGCCGATTGTCCACGCCAGTAGGAAAAGCTGCGTTCGCCGTCGCGGGTCTGGATCATGTAGAGACCCACGGTGCGTTCCTCGTTCCGGCGCAGGGCGTCGTTGGAAATGCCCTGCGCGCCGATGAAACGGGCCAGATCGTCGGACATAGGATCTGTGCCCAGCACGGTGCCATAGCTGACGGTCCACGTGGCGGGCAGCAGGCGGCGGGCGTACCATGCGGTGTTGAAGGTGTCCCCGGCATAGCCCAGCCGGTAGAGGCCGGGGTTTTCCGGAGCCGGTGCCATTTCGGCCATGATTTCGCCGATGGAGAGGAAGCGGGTCATTCAGCTGCCTTTGCTTGGAGGTCTGCGGGCAAGAGTTTGCCGGGGTTCAGGATGCCCTTGGGATCGAAGGCCTGTTTGATGGCCCGCATGTAGGTCAGGGCGGCGCCATGTTCGGCGGCCATGAAGCTTTGTTTGCCGATGCCGATGCCATGTTCGCCGGACACCGTTCCGCCAAGGCGCAGCGCGGTTTCTCCAAGCGCATGGGTGAAGTCATGCGCTCGGGCCATTTCATCGGGGTCGGTCGGGTCGACGGACAGGCCGGCGTGGAAATTGCCGTCGCCCACATGGCCGACGATGGTGGCGGTAAGGCCAAGCCGTTGTGCATCGGCCTGAGACTGGGCCACGGCCTCTGCCAGATGTGAGATCGGCACACAGACATCCGTTGGCCAGATGTGTTTGCCCTTGCCAAGGGCGGCCGAGGCGTAATGTGCATTGTGCCGCATGGCCCAGAGCGCGTTGCGCTCTTCGGTTGTGGTGGCGGTCTGCCAGCCTTCGGCGCCGAATTCTGCGGCAATCTCTTCGAATGTGGCCATCTGTTCGGCCACGGCGGCGGGTGCGCCGTGGAATTCCAGAAAGAGATGCGGTTTTTCAGGCAGTCCCGCGCCCGCGTAAGCATTGAACCCGCGCACCATCATGTGATCCAGCAGCTCGATCCGGGCCATAGGGATACCGCATTGAATGGTGGCGATCACGCAGTGCACGGCCTGTTGCACGTCGTCGAAGCGGCAGGTCGCGGCGGTCACGCTTTCGGGCAGACCGTGCAGCTTCAGGGTGAATTCGGTCATGATGCCCAACGTGCCCTCGGAGCCGATCATCAGATGCGTGAGGTCATATCCGGTAGAGGATTTGCGCGCCCGCGTGCCAGAGCGGATCACCGTGCCATCGGCCATCACCGCCTCCAGCCCAAGGATATTGTCCCGGATCGTGCCATAGCGGACAGCCGTGGTGCCAGAGGCCCGGGTGGCCGCCATACCGCCGATCGAGGCATCGGCGCCGGGATCGACCGAAAAGAACAGGCCGGTGGCACGCAGTTCCTCGTTCAGCTGCTTGCGGGTAATCCCGGGCTGGACGGTGCAGGTCAGATCCTCAGGATGGATCGCCAACACGCGGTTCATCCGGGACATGTCGAGGCTGATGCCGCCGTGCAGGGCAAGGTGCTGTCCCTCCAGAGAGCTTGCCGCGCCATAGGCGGTCACCGGGCAAGCGTGGCGGTTGCAAACCTCCAGGATGGCCGAGACCTCGGCAGTGCTTTCGGGATAGGCCACCGCGTCGGGGGGCGTATTGGGGTAATAGGTTTCGTTCTGGCCGTGCAGGCTGCGTTCGGCGCTGCTGGTGGAGAGGCGGTCGCCCAGCAGGTGGCGCAGCTCGGCGATGGTGGCGTTATGGGGCATTGGTGCCTCCGGCGGCAAAGATTGCAAGTGCGACGACCGCCAGCATGGAGGCGGCCATGGCGCAGTTGATCCGGCGATGCGCGGTTTCGCGCAGGTTCAGTCGGTGCAGAGTAGCGCCAGCGTAGAGCCAGCCAAGGTGGATCGGAATCCAGATCATGTTGACGATCACCAGTTTGGCGATGGTTTCGAACATCAGGTTATCGGGTGCAAAGGGAAAGCCCGCGAACAGCGTGGTGTTCACGGCGTAGGCCTTTGGGTTGATCGCCTGCAAAAGAATCCCGGAGAGCACGGCGGGCGGGGCCTTGGCCTCGATGAAGGCGATCTTGCTGCCGGCAAAGGCGATGCGCGCAGCGAGGTAGATCAGGTAGCCGATGGAGGCGATCATCAGGACGGTGCGTATCACGGGAACAGACAGCACCACGGCGGCAAGCCCAGAAATCACTGCCAGCGCCACGAGGTTGGTGCCGATGAACAGGCCCGTCACATAGGCCAGCCCGGGCCGGAACCCATAGGCCGCACCCAGACCGGCGGTGGACAGGACACCGGGACCGGGGGTGATGATCAGAAAGAAGACCGCAAGCGCAAAGGTCAGCATGGGGCACGCGCCCAAGTCGCTGGCATGAAGATCCTCCCGGGTGAGTGTCGGGCCTGCTTGCATGGCGGCCCGTTTGGTATACCATTTGCAATCAAACCAGCCGGGCCGGGAATGTCAACGTCTGCCGGGCGGGTGTCGTGGACGTCGGGGCGCCGCTTGCGCCCTGCGGTCGCATCGCCCCCGCCCGCCGTCCCGCCTTGGCACTTTGACGGGGAGGTCAATGCATGACGGAAAAGGCAACAGTGGGGTTCATCGGGGTCGGCCTGATGGGCCATGGGATGGCGAAGAACCTGCTTGAAAAGGGGCATCCGCTGGTGGTGAAGGGCAACCGCAACCGTGCCCCGGTCGAGGATCTGGTGGGGCGCGGCGCGACGGAGGTTGCGACTCCGCGCGAGATGGCGGAGCGCTGCGACGTGATCCACATCTGCTTGTCCAATGCGCCGCAGGTCGAAAGCGTTTTTCGCGGAGACGACGGCATTCTGGCCGGCGCGCGCGAGGGGCTGATCGTGGTGGAATGTTCCACCTCTGACCCGAACGTGACCTTGGCGCTGGCCTCGGAACTGGCGGAAAAGGGCGGTCATATGGTCGATGCGCCCCTTGGGCGCACGCCAAAGGAGGCTGAGGCCGGCACGCTGGACGCGATGGTGGGCGCCGATGCGGCGATCTATGAAAAGATCCTGCCGGTGATCGAATGCTGGGCGGGCAATATCAACCACGTCGGCCCTGTCGGCGCGGGCCACAAGATGAAGCTGATCATGAACAGCATCGCCATGAGCTATGCCGCCCTCTATTCGGAGGTGACATCGCTGGGCGCCAAGGTGGGCATTCCGCCCGCCACGATCCAGCGGGTGATCGGCTCTTCCCGGTTGGGCAACGGGTTCTTTGACACCTTCATGGATTACGCCGTGAACCGGAACCGCGACGCGCACAAGTTCACGGTGGCCAATGCGTCGAAAGACGTGCGGTATGCCAATGCCATGGCGGCGGAGGCGGGGGCGCTGACGCTGATGCTGTCCGCAACTCGGCAGTATTTCACCCAAGTAGAGGCGCAGGGATTTGCCAATGATTATGTGCCTTGGGTCGCCGATCACGTCGCGCGGATGAACGGGCTGGACCTGGAGGAAGAGGCGAAGAAGGGGCGCTAACTCGTCGCCCGCCTCATCAGGGTATAGCCCATATCGACGATCCTGTGCGGCAGGGCCTCACCGGCGGTGGCGGCTAGCGTGAGGCGCGCCGCCTCTTGCCCGATGGCTCTGCCGTCGATTCTGATGGTGGTCATGTCCAGCGCCGCAGCGCTGGCCACGTCGGTGTCGCCAAACCCTGTCACCGCCAAAGCGCCGGGGACGTCGATGCCCCTCCTTCGTGCCTCGCACAGCGCGCCGACGGCCAGCGCGTCGCTGACACAGATCACGGCATCCGTATCCGGCCAGTGCTGCAGCACTTCGCCCAGCCCCCGCGCGCCGCAATCCGGTCCGGTCCGGTCATCCTCTGGCGGCACGAAATGCACCCGGGCGGGGCGTCCCTGCAGGGCGTCCCGGTAGCCGGTCTCGCGCAGCTCGGCACGGGTGTCGGCGGCACGGGCGGTGCGCAGGAAAACAGGCCTTTGCCGTCCGCTGTCGATCAGGTGGCGGGTCAGGTCGCGCATGGCGGACCGGTTCGAAAACCCGACCGCTGCAAAGACAGGCTGCTCCGGCAATTCCCAAAGCTCGATCACCGGGATGTCCGCATTGTCCAGCAGACGGCGGGTGGCCTCGGTATGTTGGGTGCTGGTCAGGATCAGCGCATCCGGGCGACGGCCCAGAAGGGTCGAGACCATCAGCGCCTCTTTCTCCGGCTCGTACCGCGTACTGCCAAGTAACAGCTGTAGACCGCCTGCGCTGAGACCCTCCTCCAGCCCACGGATGGTGGAGGCAAAGACCGGCTGTTCCAGCGTCGAGACCAGCGCGCCGACAACCCGGGAGCGTTGCGAGGAAAGCGCCCCGGCGGTTTCGTCCCGCACGTAGCCCAGATCCATCACCGCTTTCTGGACCCGCTCCAGCGTGTCCGCGCTGACCTTGGTCGGGGTGCGCAGGGCGCGGCTGACGGTAATCTTGCCAACGCCCGCATGGCGCGCCACGTCGCCCATCGTCACCCATTTCCGCGCGCCGCCCATGCTGTACAGTTCCCGTTTTCGACACCGGCCAGCATATAATGGTATCGATACCACGCAAGCCATGGTATCGATACCATGACGCGAGTCGCCTGAACAGGGGAGGAAACAGGATGCTGAGTCAGGAGCAGAAGGATTTCTATGAGGACAACGGCTATCTGAAGGTCGAACAGGTGGTGACGCCTGCGGAACTGGCGGAGTTGCAGCAAGTCACGAACGACCTGATCGAGGCGTCGCGGCAGGTGACCGAAAGCGATGACCGCTTTGACCTCGACGCCGGGCATACGGCGCAAAACCCGCGCCTGACCCGGATCAAGCTGCCGCACAAACAGCACCCGGTCTATGACCGCATCCTGAAACAGTCCGGGGTGACCCGCGTGCTGAGCGATCTCCTGGGGTCGGATACGGTGCTGAACACGGCCAAGCTGAACTGCAAGGCGCCGGGCGGCGGCGCGGCGGTGGAATGGCATCAGGACTGGGCTTTTTACCCGGCCACGAACGATTCTCTGCTGGCCTTTGGGCTGATGCTGGAGGACGTGACCGAGGATAACGGCCCGCTTCTGGTGATTCCCGGTTCACACAAGGGGCCGATCCTTAGCCATCATGTGAACGGCATTTTCTGCGGTGCGATCAACCCGGAGGACCCGCTGTTCGAAAAGGACCGGATCGTGACGCTGACCGGGAAGGCAGGAGACATGACGGTGCATCACGTTCGGATGCTGCACGGATCGGCGCCCAATATCTCGGACCGGGCGCGCAAGATCCTGTTCTACGAATGCGCTGCTGCCGATGCCTGGCCGCTGCTGGGAGGATCCAGCTATATCCATGCGCTGGGACAGCGAAAGTTCTGGGCGGATTTTCAGGACCGGATGATCACCGGCACGCCCTGTTTCACGCCGCGTATGGCGGATGTACCGGTCACGCTGCCGTTGCCGCCGGCGCCGGACAATACCTCGATCTTCAAGACACAGACGAGCGGGGGCGCCAAAAGCGCCTTTGCCTGAGCAGGCGCCTTGGGCGGGCGGGGGCTCTGCCCCCGTCTCCCCTGAGGTAATTCGAAAACCAAAGAAAGTGGCGCGCGCCTGCCTGTAACAGGTGTTCGGTGCGCCTGAGGGGCGCGCCCTGCCGGGCGCACGCCCTTGGCGGTGCGGGCTTAGCCGATTTCCACGGCCGAACCGTCGGCCAGCATGGCGTCGATGTCCAAAGGTTGGCAGAAGCCGGATTTGACTTTGGCCTCCAGTTCCGACTCCAGCGCCATGACGTCTTCCAGCCGTTGCAGCACGCTGTCGATCTGAGCGTATGGGATCACGACGACGCCGTTGCGATCCGCGACGATCATGTCGCCGGTCGCGACCGCGCAGCCGCCCACAACCGCGCGCCCGCCCAACGTGCCGGGGCCGGAGGTATAGGGGGAGTTCGGGTTCAACCCGGTGCACCACGCGGGCAGACCGGCGGCAATGATGCCTTCGTAGTCCCGCATCGGGCCGTCGGTGACGAATCCGGCAGCGCCGGCGTTTTTCAGCATTCCAGAGAGTTGGTCGCCGATGGTGGCGCGGTCCTGGTTGCCATGGGCGGCGTGGACGACCACGTCGCCGGGCGTCAGCTGGTTGACCGCCGCAAGCGTGGCGATGATATCGGCCGGGCCGCTGTCGGCCACAAGCGCGGGGCCTGCCGCCCGACAGTCGAGGTCACGGCCAAACCCGATCGGGGCAATCCGCGTGTCCATTGCCCCCATGCCGCCCATCGCGTCACAGAGAAAGGCGGTTTCGATCCCCTGAAACCCGGCGATCTGTGCGTCGGTCGGGCGCGGGGCGCCGTTGATGAGGGTCAGTCTGGGCGGTTCGCCGATCATTGGTCTTTCTCCTTGGACGGGGTCGGTACGTGGTCAGGCATGCGCCAGAGCAGGCGGACATAGGCCAGTCCGGAGGCGGTGGCGGTACAGCGGCTTTTCTGCAGCAGGATTTCCTCGGACGCGGTCTCTCGCAACTGTTCGATCTCTTCCAGCCGGTCGCATTGGACCAGCGCGGCGAGCAGATCGTATTTCAGTTCGATCGCGGCCAATGTGGCGACGCGCTGCGGCGCGTCCTGACGAAGGGATGCCATGCGCCCGGCGATGGCCGTGGACCAGCCGTCACGCAGGGCATTGAAACACAGGGAGGTGACATTCCGCGTATCGCCCGGCAGCGACAGGCAAGGGGCATGGGCCTGATCGACACAGGCCTGCGGGCTGTTGCCTTCATCGGCGGCCGTGGTCACGCAGGCATGAACCGCGCCAAGATCCAGCCGCGTTTCGGCACCTGCCGGGGCGGCAATCAGCGTGGCCATGGCAAGCGGGACGGCCGCCCGCAGGGCGGGGCGTAAAATCATCCGGTGGTCCTCCCGTGGTGGGGCAGTTTGTGCCCTCATCGTCTTCGCCTCTGGCGAGGCCGCTTGCATTTGGTATACCAAGTTGGAATGTTCGTACAAGACAAGAGGCCTGTCAGATTCGGCAAGCCGCCTAAGGGAGGACGCCATGTCAGACACGCGCGCCAACAAGCGCTTTCGCTCGCAGGAATGGTTCGACAATCCCAATAACCCGGGCATGACCGCGCTGTACCTCGAACGCTATCAGAATCAGGCGTTCACACGCGAGGAACTGCAGGGCGAAAAGCCGATCATCGGCATCGCCAACACCGGCAGCGATCTTGCGCCCTGCAACAAGATCCACGTCTTTCTGATGGACCGGATCAAGGCGGGCATCCGCGAGGCGGGCGGCATTCCGATGGAATTCCCGGTTCACCCGATTCAGGAAACCGGCAAGCGGCCCACCGCCGCGCTGGACCGCAACCTTGCCTACCTGAGCCTTGTGGAAGTGCTGCACGGCTATCCCATCGACGGGGTTGTGCTGACCACCGGCTGTGACAAGACCACGCCCGCCATGCTGATGGGGGCGGCCACGGTCGACATTCCGGCCATCGGGCTGAATGGCGGGCCGATGCTGGACGGCTGGTGGAAGGGCAAGCGCGCCGGGTCCGGCACCATCGTCTGGGAAAGCCGCCGCCTGCTGGCCGAAGGCAAGATCGACTATGAGGAATTCATGGCGCGGGTCTGTTCCAGCGCGCCGTCTTTGGGTCATTGCAACACAATGGGCACCGCCAGCACCATGAATGCCATGTCAGAGGCGCTGGGCATGACGCTGACCGGCTCAAGCGCGATCCCCGCTCCGTTCCGGGAACGTATGGCCATGGCCTATGAGACCGGGCAGCGCATCGTGGAAATGGTCTACGAGGATCTCAAACCGTCGGACATCCTGACGCGCGAGGCCTTCGAGAACGCCATAGTCGTCAACACGGCCATCGGCGGATCCACAAACGCGCCGCCGCATCTGCAGGCCATTGCGCGCCACGCCGGGGTGGAACTCAACGTCAAGGACTGGGAGACCATCGGCTTCGACGTGCCCCTGCTGGTCAACATGCAGCCGGCGGGCGAATACCTGGGCGAAAGCTTCTTCCGTGCGGGCGGCGTGCCTGCGGTCATGGGGGAACTCATGGCGGCCGGGCGGTTGCACGTGGATGCCATGACGGCGACGGGCAACAGCATGGGGGCGAACCTCGCTGGCTGCGACAGTCTCGATCCCGAGGTGATCAAGCGCTACGACGCACCGATGCGAGTGAATGCCGGGTTCAAAGTTCTGTCCGGCAACCTGTTCGATTCCGCGCTGATGAAGACAAGCGTCATCTCCGCCGATTTCCGCAAAAGATTTTTGTCGGAGCCGGGCAACGAAGGCGTGTTCGAGGCGCGGGCCGTGGTATTCGAGGGGCCCGAAGATTACCACGACCGGATCAACGACGCCTCGCTGGAAATCGACGAGCGCACGGTGCTATTCATCCGCAACGTGGGCTGTGTTGGCTATCCCGGCTCGGCCGAGGTGGTGAACATGCAGCCGCCCGATGCCCTGATCAAGGCGGGCATCAATCACCTGCCGACGGTGGGGGACGGGCGGCAGTCCGGCACGTCCGAATCTCCGTCGATCCTGAACGCCTCGCCCGAATCCGTCGTTGGCGGCGGGCTGGCCCATCTGCAGACCGGCGACCGGGTCCGGCTGGACCTGAACGCCAGCCGGATGGATGCCCTGGTGGATGAGGCGGAGTGGCAGGCCCGCATAGACGCTTGGAGCGCGCCGGAGATTGTCAGCCAGACGCCGTGGGAAGAGATCTATCGCACCCACGTCGGGCAGTTGGCCGACGGCGGCTGCCTTGAACTGGCGACGGCCTATCAGCGCATCGCCAAGGACCTGCCGCGTGACAACCATTAACCCGCAGCCCCGGTTCAGCCTGCATGTGGTGAACACCGTCAAATGGGCCGCAACCGTAATCCAGTTGATCGGTTACGGGCTGACCGGGCTGAACGTCGTTCCCTGGAACATCTTTGCGTTTTTCGCGGGGATCTTTCTGTGGTTCGCGGTGGGCGTGATGTGGAAGGACAAGGCCATCATGGTGGTCCATGTGGGGGCGTTCATCTCGCTCTTTCTGGGATACCTGAATTCCTGACGCCAATCAGTCAGGGGAGGAGAGACAATGACGAAGACTATCATCATCACCGGCGGCGCGCGCGGCATCGGCAAGGCCACAGCTCAGATGTTCCTGGAGGCGGGCTGGAAGGTCGGCATCGTCGGTCGGACAGAGGCATCGGTTGCCGAAATGGCCGACAGCCACGAGAACGCGCTGGCGCTGCCCTGCGATGTGGTCAATGAGGCGCAGGTCGATGCGGCCTTTGACAAGGCGATGGCCGAATGGGGCCGGATCGACGCGTTGTTCAACAATGCGGGCATTTCGCTGAAGGGTGGCCCGGTGGACGAACTCAGCGTCGATGACTGGCGCCGCTGCATCGACATCAACCTGACCGGATCTTTCATCTGCGCGCGGGCGGCCTTTGGCCGCATGCGCAGGCAGGACCCGCAGGGCGGGCGGATCATCAACAACGGCTCTGTCTCGGCCTATGTGCCGCGTTGGGGCTCGGCGCCTTACACCGCGTCGAAACACGCCATCACCGGGCTGACGCGGACGCTGTCTCTGGACGGGCGACCCTTCAACATCGCCTGCGGGCAGATCGACATCGGCAACACGCTGACCGACATGGCCGAAAAAATGACCAAGGGCGTGCCTCAGGCGGATGGCTCCATCGCGGTGGAGCCGGTGATGGACGTGTCCAACGTGGCGAAATCGGTGCTGCACATGGCCTCGTTGCCGCTGGAGGCGAACGTTCAGTTCATGACCGTCATGGCGACGGCCATGCCCTATATCGGGCGCGGCTGACGGTAGATTAGCCCGAAACGGGCGGTCGGATAACAGGGCAGGGGCATGCGCCTCTGCCCTTTTTCGTTCCGGATCATCGCGTGCTGGGCACCGGGCGGCGCACCCGTCCGCGCACCGCACGCTCTCGCTGCCAGATGTAGAGGCCGGAGGCGATGATGATCGCCCCGCCGCCCAGCGTCCAGATGGTGGGCCAGGTGTCGAAGAGCAGGATGCCCGCCAGTGCGGCCAGAAAGATCTGGATGTAGATCACCGGCGCAAGGATCGAGGCATCGGCCCAGCGGTGGGCCGTCACGGCGGCGATATGGCCGCCCGCGCCAAATAATCCGATCAGCACGAAGGCGATCCAGTCGGCACCCTGCGGCCAGGTCCATTCCCCCAGCACGAAGGGCAACAGGGCCAGCGTGGCGGTGCCGCTGGACCAGATCTGTTGCGTGGCGTTGCCTTCGACCCCGGCCAGCAGCCGCGTCATGATGAAATAGAGCGCGGCAAGGGTCAGCGCGGCGAGCGACAGGAGCATCGCGGGGTGGAAGGAGACGCCCCAGGGCTGCATCACCACGATCACGCCCAGAAAACCGACGCAGACCGCGACGATGCGGCGGATGCCGACCTTTTCGCCAAGGATCGGGATCGCCAGCAGGGTGACGACGATGGGACCGGCGAACATGATCGTGGTGGTCACGGTGATCGGCAGGAACTTCAGCGCGGTGAAATTGCAGACGGTGCTGCCCAGCAGGAAAAAGCTGCGCATCAGCTGGCGTAGCGGCGCGTTCGAGACGAAGGCGGCGCGGCCCTCCTGCGTGGAATAGAGCGCCACGGCGATCAGGAAGTGGCCGGCATAGCGGGCAAAGACGACCTGAAGGGCGGGCAGCCCGCCGAGGATCAGCCATTTGGCCGAGCTGTCGATACAGGTGAAACCGAGGACGGCGAGGGCCATCATCAGCACGCCGGCGGCGGTGCGATCTTCGCGGGGTTGAGCTTCGGACATGGGGAATTTCCGGGCCGTGGGCAGAGGGCGGCAAATGGGGTGTCCACGCGTGGACAGGTTAGGGGGAATGCAGGATCAATGGGTTACGGGCGCGTTTTAACGGATTGTCAGGATTTGGATGGTCCGGCGGGGCCTGCGTGACCGGGTGAGCGGCGGGGTGAACCCCGCCCTACGGCCCCCCTCAGGCCGTCGCCCAGCCGCCGTCGATCACATGCGCCTGCCCGGTGGTAAAGGCGGACTCATCCGAGCCGAGATAGACCGCCAGATAGGCGATTTCCTGCGGCGTGCCGATGCGGCCCATGGGCTGACGCGCGTTGAAGGCCTGTAGCGCGGCCTCATAGTCGCCCATGGCGCGCAGCCGGTCATGCAGCGAGGGGCTGTCGACGGTGCCGGGGCAGATGCAGTTCACCCGGATGCCCCGGGTCACGTAGTCCAGCGCCACGGATTTCGTCAGGCCGATCACCGCCGCCTTGGACGCGCCGTAGATGCAGCGGTTGGGCGCGGCGACGATGCTGCCCGCGATGGAGGCGATGTTGACGATCGACCCGCCGCCGCGTTCCAGCATCCCCGGCAGGGCAGCCTGCATGGAATGGAACTGCGAGCGGACGTTCAGGGTCATGGCAAAGTCGAATTCGTCATCCGTTGCCTCAAGAATTGTGCCCGCGTGCACGAAACCGGCGCAGTTGACGAGGATATCCGGCGCGGCCTCCTGAATGGCATTTGTCAGCGCGGATTTGTCGGTCACGTCCAGCGCAAAACTGGTCCCCTGAAGCCCGTCCAGCAGATCGGCCTTGAGGTCGGTGGCCGTCACCTCTGCGCCTTCGCGGGCATAGGCCTCGGCGATGGCGCGGCCGATGCCCTGACCGGCGGCGGTGATGAAGGCGCGTTTGCCCGCAAGTCTCATGTCAGAACTCCTGTGAAGTCGCCCGGCACCTCACCGCGTTTGACGGGGCGGTGGGTCTGGCCGGACAGGGCCGTGGCAAGTGTCATTTCCAGCGCGGCGAACCCGTTTTCGGGGCGGCACAGAACGTCATCTGTTCCGCCGTCCAAAAGGGCGGCAAAGCGGTCGATCTGGGCGCGGATCGGGTCGATCTTGTCGAAATGCGGTCCGGGGATACATTTCAGGGGCTTGGACCATTCGACCTCACCCGGCCCGCTTGCGCCCCAGCGGGTCAGCGAGGGAAAGGCCAGCGCGCCAAGGGGGCCGGTGAAGCGCAGGTAATCCTGATCCGATCCGGCAATTTCGGGGTTCTCGGACGAGGTCGCCTCGAACGACCAAGGGGAGGCCCCGGCATCCGACATCAGGAAAGAGCCAAGCGCGCCGTTTTCAAAGCGGAAGGCAAGTGCGGCGGTATCCTCGATCACCAGGCCGCGGGTGGCGGAGGAGGTCAGCGCCGTGACCTCTGTCGGGATGCCGGTCATAAAGCCCAGCAGGTCAATTTCGTGGCTGAGGTTACTGGCCAGCGGCCCCGCGCCGGGCAGGCGGCGCCACGGCACATCATAATAGGTGTCGTGTTTGCGCACCGACCAAAAGCCCTGAAGGCCCACAAGCGGACCGATGGCGGGCAGGGCGTCGCGCATGGCCATCGCATAGGGATGACAGCGGCGGTGGTGCCCGACGATCAGCGGCAGACCGGCGGTTTCGGCGGCCTGCATCATGGTGCGCGCATTGTCGAGCGTATCGGCAAAGGGTTTTTCCACCAGCACCGCCCAGCCCCGCGACAGCGCGGCAAGGGTCGAGGGCATGTGATCCGGCGTCGGCGTGGCAATCACGCAGGCGCGGGTTTCCTTTGGCACCTCATCCAGCGAGGCGACCATGGGCAGGCCCTGTTGCGCCAGCCTTTCGCGGGTTTCGGCCTGCGGTTCGACCACCGCCGTCAGGTGGATTTCGGGGGACAGGGTGGCGACCTCTATATGGCGTCGCCCTATGCTGCCTGCGCCGATCACGCAGAGGGGCAGGGGGACCGTCATCACATCACCGCCCCGATCTGCCACGGCACAAATTCGTAATCGCCGAGGCCCTGCGCCTCTGACTTGGTCTGTTCGCCAGAGGCCATGCGCAGCCACATCTGATAGATCTCGCGGCCCACGTCCTCGACCGATTTGCCCTCTGTCAGGATGGTGCCGGCGTTCACGTCCATGTCGTCGGTCATGCGGTTGAACATCTCGGTGTTGGTGGCGACCTTCATCGAGGGACTGGGTTTCGCGCCAAAGGCCGATCCGCGTCCGGTGGTAAAGCAGACGAGGTTGCAGCCCGAGGCGATCTGACCCGTGACGCTGGCGGGGTCGTAGCCGGGGCTGTCCATGAAGGTGAAGCCCTTTGCCGTCACCGGCTCGGCGTATTTGTAGACGCCTGTGAGGGGGGTGGTGCCGCCCTTGGCTGCCGCGCCCAGCGATTTTTCAAGGATGGTGGTCAGCCCGCCCTTCTTGTTGCCGGGGGAGGGGTTGTTGTCCATGCTGCCCTTGTTGCGGGCGGTGTAATCCTCCCACCAGCGGATCAGGTCGACCAGTTTCTCGCCAGTGGCGCGGTCCACGGCGCGGGCGGTCAGCAGGTGTTCGGCGCCGTAGATCTCCGGCGTTTCCGCCAGCACGCCGGTGCCGCCCTGCGCCACAAGAAGGTCACAGGCATAGCCGACGGCGGGGTTGGCGGTGATGCCGGACCACGCGTCCGACCCGCCGCATTGCAGGGCCACCATCAGCTCTGATGCCGGGCATTCGCTGCGTGTGGATTGGTTGACCACGGGCAGCATCTTTTCGATCTTCTGGATGCCCAGATTGATGGTCTTGCGCAGCCCGCCCACGTCCTGAATGTTCATCGACTGGAACAGGGGACCGGGTTTCAACCCGTAGGCCTCGACCAGCCAGTCGATCTGGTTCATCTCACAGCCAAGGCCCGCCATCAGCACGCCGCCGATGTTGGGGTTGCGGGCATAGCCCCACATGACCCGTTGCAGTGCTTCGAACCCCTCTGACCCCTGACCGGCCATGCCGCAGCCGGTGCCGTGGACAAAGGCGACGACGCCATCGACATTGGGGTAGGCGGCCAGTTTGTCGGGCGTGAAGTGGTTCGCAATCATGCGCGCGGCGGTGGCGGAACAGTTCACGCTTGTCAGCACGGCGATGTAGTTGCGGGTGCCGGTGCGGCCGGTGTCGCGGCGATACCCCATGAAGGTGTCGGGCGTTTCGGCGGGGGCGACGGGGCGCAGGTTGGTGCCGAACTCATAAGCCGTGTCGACATTGCGGAATTCGAGGTTGTGGGTGTGGACATGGGCCCCTGCGGCGATGTCCTCTGCCGCGTAGCCGATGACCTGGGCGTATTTCAGGACCGGCGCGCCTTTGGGGATCGCCTGGGTGGCCAGCTTGTGCCCGCGCGGGATCAGTTGCGTGGCGCCCTCCTGCCCGATTTCGAGCGGGGTGACGGCGGTGATGACATTGTCGGCGTCGGAAAGGCGGACGGTGCTCATGGAGATACCTGCAGAGTCATAAGAAGAACGGTTTTTTCGAAAGGTCGCCCGGGGTCAGGCGCAGACCGGGCTATCGGCCTGCCAGCGGTGGATGGGGATGTGCGGCTCACCCGACAGGCGGGCGCGCGCCTCTTGCCACATGCTGCGCCAGACGCGCCAGTCGCGCAACTCGGTTTCCGGGTTGGCGCGGGAGCGGGCGATGAAGGCGGGGAAATGATCGCGGCCGGTGGGCTGGCCGGTGACGTTGTAGCGGATGTCGAAGCTCCAGCGGAACTGATCGGAGTGATTGACCAATGAGGCATGGGGCGTCAGCGGGTGGAACAGCACCGCGCCGCCGGCCTTGACGGGCAGGGGCGTGGCCTTTGTCTCATCAAGGCACCCCGGGGCGATGGCGGTCTGCTTTTGCGGGCAATGGGGATACATCTGCGGCTTGCCCGGCACCACCTGCAGACAGCCGTTTTCGATGGTCGCATCCGAGATCGCCAGCCAGACGGTGACCATCTGCGTCCTGTCGCCCGTTTCATGGGCCACGGCGCGGTCCTGATGCCAGTCGGTGGTGGTGACATGGGCGCGCAATTCGTCGCCGTGCAGGTCGGTGGCGGGCGGTTTCAGGCGGACGTGCTGGATCGGGTTGGAGGTCAGTTCGGGGCCCAGCAGATCCTCGACCATGTCCAGCAGGCGCGGCTGCGTCAGCATGTCAAAGACGGCAGGGCCGAAGTGAAAGGGCGTGTCGGCGGCGATCTCTCCGCCCGGCAGGGAGATGTCCATCGGCTGAAACCAGTCGCAGCCCGCCTTGTAGGAGATCAGCAGCTTTTGCCAGAAATCCAGCCCCTCGGCGGGGGGCACAAGGCCCTCGGCCTGCCAGCGCGCATAGAGCCGGTCGAGCAGGTCGGCATATTCCGCGCGCACGGCGGCAAGCGTTTCGGCGGGCAGGACGTCCGGGACGACAAGCACGCCTTCGCGGGCAAAGGTTTCGCGTTGGGCTTCGGTCAGGAAGAGGGCCATGAATGCACCTGTGATCGGGGCGCCTTGGCCCCGTCGCCTTGGCAGCAGGCGGGGAAATCAACGGGCAAAAGACGCCGGTGTGTGGTGGGGGGCGGAGCCAAGGCGGCCCGCCCCCGACCGGGTTACAAGAACAGTGTGATGATCGGCGGCCAGGCCAACAGCACCGACAGCGCCAGCAATTGCAGGACGATGAAGGGCAGGAAGCCACGGAAGATCGCCGTCAGCGAAATATGCGGCGGGGCCACCGATTTGAGGTAGAAGGCCGCGGGGCCAAAGGGCGGCGACAGGAAACTGACCTGCATGTTCATACAGAACACGACGCCGAACCAGATCGGGATATAGCGCGGGTCCACGCTGCCCAGCCAGCCGATTTCCTCAGCCGGGAGACGCACCACGATGGGCAGGAACACCGGCATGATCAGCAGCACAATGCCGATCCAGTCCATGAACATGCCCATGATCAGGAAGATCACCATCATCGCAAGGATCACGCCCATGGTCGGCATGTCGGCCCCCACGATCATGTTGGCGACGTAGGTCGGGCCACCGGCCAGCGTATAGGCCGCAGCCAGCGCCGCCGCACCGATGGTGACCCAGATGATTGTGCCGGTGGATTTCAGCGTGCGCATCAGGCTGTCCCAGACGATCTCGAAGGTCATCTCGCGCCGCATCAGGCCGATCACGAAGACCGCGACAACACCCATGCCGGCAGCCTCTGTGATGCCGGTGATGCCGCCGTAGATGGAGCCGAGGACCACGCCGATCACCACGATGGGTGCGACCAGACCCTTGCCCATTTCCCAGCCCTTTGCCGTGCGTTCACGCCCGACAATGACAAAGACGATCAGCGCAAATAGCACGAAGGCCCCGATCAGCCACGGGATATCCGCCACCATACCAAGGAAGATCGGATCAACGTTTTCCTGGATCACGTTCTGGCCCAGCACGGTGAAGAACCCCGCACGGAACAGCAGCACGCCGGTCACCCACATGCCCATGCGGCTGAGGAAGCCAAGGAACATCAGGCCCTTTTCGCCGCCAGAGGGATCATTGGGATCCGGTTCGGGCAGGGGGGCCTGGCTGGGGTCCAGCCGGGTGCGGACGATGATGTAGATGATGAAGAACGAGGCCAGCATGAAGCCGGGCAGGAAGGACGCGGTGAACAGCGCCTTGATCGAGGTTTCCGTCACCAGCCCGTAGAAGATCAGGACGATGGACGGCGGGATCATGGTGCCCAGCGAACCGGAGGCACAGATCGTGCCGATGGCGAGGTTCTGGTTGTAGCCAAGGCGCAGCATCTGCGGCAGGGCGATCAGGCCCAGCAGCACCACCTCGCCGCCGATGATCCCCGACATGGCGGCCATGATGACGGCCATGATCGAGGTCACGATGGCGATGCCGCCACGGGTGCGCGATAGCCAGACGTTGAGCGAGGAATACATGTCGCGCGCGATGCCGCATCGTTCCAGCAGCGCCGCCATGAAGATGAACAACGGCACTGATATCAGCACGTAGTTCGTCATCTGCCGGTAAACCGCCTGACCCAGAACCGACATTGGCCCCTGTCCGAAGGTGCGGAACAGGATGTCCACGTCGAATTTCAGGACCAGCGTCACGAAGGCGAGGAAGGCCGAGGCGAAGCCAAGCGGCATGCCAATGGCCAGGAGCGCAAACATCGCCAGCAGGATGATCAGGCTGAGTGTGCCGATATCGACCATCTTATTTGTCCTTTTCCAGCGTTGCGCGGATCTTTTCGATCTCGTGTTCGTCGATCTCGTCCGCCGGGCTGTGATGCTCGGGTGCCTTGTTCCAGTCAGCGATCAGGTTCGAGACGGCCTGGATCGTGACCAGCAGAATGATGATCAGAATGGCGGGTTTGACAGTGCCGGGAATGGGTGGATCCCAGGCGGTGCCAAAGGTTTCCATCCGCAGCATCCGGCGCATCGCGTCGTTGTAGCCGCCGTAGACCAGCGCGAAGAAGAAGGTGCAGATCAGGCCCACGGAAATCACGTCTGCGGTCTTTTGCATCCAGCGGGGCATGATGTCGTAGATCACGTAGATGCGGATGTGGCTGCGCTGCTGCATGGCGTACTGGCCCGCGAACAGGAACACGAAGGCCGCGATCCACAGCGACAGTTCATTGGCCCAGAGCGTCGGCGCGGAGAAGACGTAGCGCGACACGACCTCGTAGAACATCACCAGCACGATGCTGGCGGTGGCGATCATCGCAAGACGCGAACAGACAAGGCTGACGATGTCGAAAAAGCCGGAAGCTTCGGGTTCGATCGCGCCCCTGTCATCGGACAGGTAGATCGAGGCCGAAAGCAGCAACCCGGCAATCGCCAGCAACATGACCTGCACCAGCGGTTTTCCCGAAGGCCGGATCATGTCGAACATGTTGTAGGGGTCTTCGGCGAATAAATTGCTGAGAACCATGATGACGAAGATCACGGCCACGATACCGGCGAAGCCGAGCATCGCCATCTTTACCGGGCCACGCATGCGCCCCAGCCACAGGCTGTCGTCGGTCATGCCTGCTCTCCCCCCGTTTTCCCTGATGGTAGAAAAGGGCGGGCCCCGATCAGGGGACCCGCCCAGCGCCGGCCAGCACGGCCGGCATTACAAGCGGGCGATCAGTCGATCAGGCCAAGCTGTCCGAGATACGCCTTGTGGCTTTCCACCAGTGCGCGGGTCTCGTCGTTCTTGTCGGCCCAGCCTTCCCACGCGGCCTGAGCGGCCTTGCGGAACGCGGCGCGGTCTTCGGGCGACCAGTCATAGAGGGTCACGCCCTGCGCCTGCAGCGCGGCTGCGGCCTCTGTGTTGGCCTTTTCATTGTACAGCGCGATCTGGAAGGCCAGCTTCTGCCACGCGGTGTCGATGATGCGGCGATGCTTGTCGCTCAGACCGTTCCAGACGTCGAGGTTGCAGGCCAGGTGGTCCGACGGCATCGAGTGGAAGCCGGGGTAGGTGGCGTGCTTGACGATGTCATAGATGCCGAGACCCACGTTGTTGGCCAGGCCCGAGGCGTCTGCGCCGTCGATGATGCCGGTTTCCAGCGCGGTGAAGATCTCGGTGAAGTCCATCACGATGGGCGAGGCGCCCAGCTCTTCGAAGATCTCGGTCTCAAGACCCGGAGGCGAACGGAACTTCCAGCCCTTGAGGTCTTCGAAGCCGCGGATGGGCTTGGACGAGGACAGCGATTCCTGACCGTAGATGGCCCAGCCGATCAGCTGCATGTTCTGCTCGTTGTAGAGCGCCTGAGCCGCGTCGTAGCCGCCACCGTGATAGAGCCAGCTGTACTGCTGCCACGCGGTGTCATAACCGCCCATGATGTCGCCGACGAACTGGAACGCGGGGTTCTTGCCGGTCTGGTAGGCGCCGCCGGTGGCGTCACAGTCGACGATACCGTTGATCGCGGCGTCGAAGGTTTCCACTGTCGCCACGACGGAGGACGAGTAGAACATCTCGATTGCGATTTCGCCGCCAGACATGACGCTTACGTCGTCGATGAACTCGGCCAGGCGTTTGCCGGTCGGGTGCTCGGTCGCGTAGTGGGTCTGGATGCGCAGCGTGACGTCCTGAGCCTGAGCCGCGGACGCGGCAATGGCAACGGCAGCTGCCGTTGTCAGAAACTTTTTCATGTGTTCCTCCCTTCGGCGGTCCATTGGCCGCCTGATCATTGGCGGGGGCAGGCCCCCTGCGTAGGATGGTATACCACCCGGTGGAAGCACGCTAACCAAAGCCATGTCGACAGGCAAGGATTTTTGGTATACCAAATTTGCTTTATGGGAGGCCGCCCCCCGTGGGCGGAAAAATAAATAAAAAACAGAAGGGTGGGGTGCGCCATGCCGGATTCCACATTGCCCGAGCAAATCGCGACTCGGCTGCGCAGGGACATTCTGCGCGGTGTGCTTGCGCCGGGGACTGCCGTAAAGGAACGCGACCACGCGGCGGAGATGGGCGTCAGCCGGACGCCGCTGCGCGAAGCGATTCGGATGCTGGCGAAAGAGGGGCTGGTCCAGTTGCGGCCGGCGCGGTCGCCGATCGTGTCGCGCCCCAGTTTCGAACAGGTCGCTTTCAACATCGAGGTGATGTCTGCGCTGGAGGTGCTGTCGGCCCGGCTGACCTGCGCGCGGGCGACGGATGCGCAGATCGACGAGATCGCCGCCGTGGCCGAGCGCATGGAACGTGATTACGACACGCTGGACATGCTGGATGTCTTCGAGATCGACATGAGCTTTCACCGGGCCATCGCCGAGGCGGCGGGCAACCCGGTGCTGGCGGAGATGCACCAGTCGCTGCTGGCGCGGCTGTGGCGGGCGCGGTATCTGTCGGCCAGCCGCAAACGCTCCCGCGACCGGGTGCTGCGGCAACATGCCGAGATCGTGGCGGGCCTGCGCGCGCGGGATCCGGAACGGGTGGCGGAGCACGTGCAGTTGCATCTGGATCACCTTCTGGTCAACGTCGCGGATTTCTTTGAATCCGAGGACGCGGGCGGGGGGCTTGATTCCGGTCCCGAACCTGGCACGGACACCCCGCAGGATACCGCCGCCGCCGGAGGCGGCGCGGAACAATGAAGACCCAGAAACAAGGATTGGGACAGATATGAAACTTTTGCGTTATGGCCCCAAGGGGCAGGAGAAACCCGGGATGCTGGACGGTGACGGACAGGTGCGGGATCTGTCTGCTCATGTGGCTGATTTCGCCGGGGAAACCGTCTCTTTGGAGGCATTGGACCGGCTGCGCGGCATCGATGTTGCCAGCCTGCCGGTGGTGGCGGATCCGGGCCGGATCGGGTCCTGCCTTGCCAGCGTGCCGAACTTTTTCTGCATTGGGCTGAACTATGCCAAACACGCGGCAGAGACCGGGGCAGAGCCGCCGAAAGAACCAATCATCTTTTCAAAGGCGACATCGGCGCTGTCCGGGCCATTTGATCCGGTGGTGATTCCGCGCAATTCGGTCAAGGGCGACTGGGAAGTGGAACTGGGCGTGGTGATCGGCAAGACCGCCTCTTACGTCTCTGAGGCAGACGCGCTGTCCTACGTGGCGGGCTATTGCGTCATCAATGACGTGTCCGAGCGCGAATTCCAGATCGAGAAGGGCGGTCAGTGGATCAAGGGCAAATCGGCCCCGACCTTTGGCCCGACCGGTCCGTGGCTGGTGACGGCGGATGAGGTTGCCGATCCGCAGAACCTGAAAGTGAGCCTGGATCTGAACGGAGAGACCGTGCAGGACAGCGATACCTCGGACATGATTTTCGGGGTGGCCGAGATCATCAGCTACATGTCGCAGTTCATGGAGTTGCAGCCGGGTGACATCATCGCCACCGGCACACCGTCCGGTGTGGGCATGGGCATGAAACCGCAGCGCTTTCTGCGTCCGGGTGACGAGATGGTGGTGCGGGTCGAGGGGCTGGGCGAACAGCGCCAGACGACGGTCGCCGCCTCTTGATGGACAGGCCGGGGGGCGCCGCCCCCCGGTCCCCCCGCCGATGGGGGCTATCCCGCCCCCTCGGTCTCCCCCGGGGCGGGTGCCAGAATTTGACCTTAGTGGATGAGCGAACCGCCGTTCACGTCGACCTCTGACCCGGTGACATAGGCTGAGAGGTTGGAGGCAAGGAAGAGGCAGCAGCCCGCCACATCGCTGGCCTCTCCGGCGCGGCCCATGGGGATGCCGGCGAGGATCTGTTCCATCATCTCGTCGGTCAGCTTGCCCTCAGTGATATCGGTGGCGATGAACCCCGGACAAACCGCGTTGGCGCGGATGCCGTCGGGGGCCAGTTCGCGCGCCATCGCCTTGGTCAGACCCAGCACACCCGCCTTGGCCGCCGAGTAATGCGGCCCGCCGAAGATGCCGCCGCCGCGTTGGGCGGAGACGGACGAGATATTGACGATGCTCCCGGTCTTGCGGTCCCGCATGTGCGGGATCAGCGCTTGGGACATGTAGAGCGTGCCGCGCAGGTTGACGTCCGTCACCGCGTCGTAATTTTTCGGCTCGATCTGCATGAGTTTCAGCGGCTGCGTGATCCCGGCGTTATTGACGAGAATGTCGATCTGCCCAAATGCGTCGATGGCCGTCTTTGCTGCGGCGCCACATTGCGGCTTGCTGGTCACGTCGCAGGGCAGGCCGATGTGGCCTTCGCCCGGCAGATCGGCGGCGGCGGCGCGGGCGGCACCCCCGTCGAGATCGAGGATGGCGATGCGCGCGCCGTTTTCGGCAAAGAGTTTTGCGGTGGCCTTGCCAAGGCCCCGGGCGCTGGCGGCGCCGGTGATGACGGCGGTCTTGTTTTTCAGAAGCATTTGTCTGGTCCTTGTGCTGGGCGGGGGAAGGGGGCGCTGCCCCCTCGGCCTGCGGCCGTCACCCCGAGGTATTTTAATGCCCAAAGAAAGGGTGGGTCAGAGCCGGGATTTCACGCGGGCCGTGATGGCCTTGACCGAGAGTCCGTATTGATCGTGCAGCGTGGGCAGGGCCCCCGCGTCGAGGAATTCATCCGGCAGGGCGATGCTGTCGAAGGCCGGGTGGATGCCGGCGCGCATGAGGTCTGCGGCGACCGCCTCTCCCAACCCGCCGACGATGGTGTGGTTTTCCAGCGTGACCACAAGGCGGCCGGTCTTGGCGGCCTCGGCGCGGATGGTTTGGGTGTCCAGCGGTTTCAGGGTGGGGACGTGCAGGACGGCGCAATCGGTGCCGTCGGCCTTCAGCGCGCGGGCGGCGTCAAGCGCGCGCATGGTCATGAAACCGGTGGAGATGAAGAGCACGTCGCTGCCGCCGTGGATCACCTGTGCCTTGCCCAGTTTGAACGTGTAGCCGTATTCGCCCAGCACGTCCGGCACCTGCCCGCGCAGGAGACGCATGTAGACCGGGCCGGGGTGGTCGGCGATGGCGTGGGTGGCCTGTGTGATCTCTGTCGCATCGCAGGGGTCCACGATGGTCAGGTTGGGCATGCCGCGAAAAATGGCGAGGTCCTCGGTCGCCTGATGGCTGGGGCCGTAGCCGGTGGTCAGGCCGGGCAGGGCGCAGACGATCTTGACCGGCAGGTTCTCCTCGGCGATCGCCATGATGATGAAGTCATAGGCGCGGCGCGAGGCAAAGACCGCGTAGGTGGTGGCGAAGGGGGTGAACCCCTCACGCGCCAGCCCGGCGGCGGTGGAGATCATCACCTGTTCGGCCATACCCATCTGGTAGAAGCGGTCCGGGTATTCCTTGGCGAAAACATGCAGGTCGGTGTATTTCGACAGGTCCGCCGTCAGGCCGACGATGTCGTTGCGGGTTTTCGCCAGATCGCAGAGCGCATGGCCAAAGGGGGCGGCAACGGTATTGCGCCCTTCGGCATCCAGCGAGGCGATCATGGCGGAGGTGGTCAGGCGCGTGCCGTCGTCAGAGACGGGCAGGCTGCGCGGGGTGGATTTGGGTTTGCGGCGGGAGTGCGCGCCGATGGGGGCAGTGGTCATGGCGGTGCTCCTGTTCAGGCCGGGACTTTGGCGTCGAGATGGGCAATGGCGCGGGCCCATTCCTCGGGCGCGACGCGGACAAAGTGAGTGATCTCGCGGTCCTCAAGGAAAGGCACGCCTTTGCACATCTGGGTGCGGCAGATGATGACGCGGGGCCGTGGGTCCGACAAATTGCGGGCGGTGTCAAAGGCCGCGACCAGCGCGTCCATGTCGTTGCCGTCGACCTCTTGCGCGTGCCAGCCGAAGGCAGCCCATTTCGGGGCCTCGTCGCCCTTGGCCAGTGCCTGTGTCGTTGGCCCGTCGGCTTGCTGGTCGTTGAAATCGACCACGCAGATCAGGTTGTCCAACTGGTGGGACCGGGCGGCCATGACCGCCTCCCAGGTGGAGCCTTCGCCAAGTTCGCCGTCCGACATGAGGTTGTAGACGAAGGCGGGGTTGTTCTTGCGCTTCAGACCCAGCGCCGCGCCCACGGCGATGCCAAGGCCGTGGCCCAGCGATCCGCCGGTGATCTCCATCCCCGGGGTGTAGGCGGCCATGCCGGACATGGGCATGCGGCTGTCGTCCATGCCGTAGGTTTCCAATTCATCCTCGGGCAGGATACCAGCCTCTATCATCGCGGAATAGAGCGCGATGGCGTAATGACCGATGGAGAGGTAGAAACGGTCGCGGCCTTCCCACTCCGGGTCCTCTGGCCGGTAGGTCAGCGCGTGGAAATAGCTGACCGCCAGCACATCGGCGACGCCAAGCGCCTGCCCGATGTAGCCCTGTCCCTGAACCTCTGCCATGCGCAGCGCCAGCCGCCGGATTGACCACGCGCGCCGTGCCAGGCTCGTGTTCGAGCCGTCGTGGGCAGTCTTCATGCCCTTCCTCCCAATCTGATATATTAGTGTTTTGCCCCTTTATCGATGGCAATGGCCCGGTGAGCAAGTGGCAAAGCTGCCGTCAGGTCGACCGGCGCAGGTCTCTGGGTGTCTCGGAAAAGGCGGCGCGAAAGGCGCGGGTCAGGGCAGAGGCGTCCTCGTACCCGCAGCGGGTGGCGATTTCGCTGACCGAGAGGGTGGTCTGTTCGACCATCCGCCGCGCCGCGTTCAGACGCAGGGCGCGGTAGGTGGCACCGGGGCCGCGGCCCAGAACGGTGCGAAAGCGGCGCTCTAGCGCGCGGGGGGTGACATTCAGGCGGCGGGCGACGGCGGCGACGGGCAGGGGCGCCTCGACGTTGCGGCGCATGATCGACACCGCCGCCTCGACCAGTTGGTCGTCGCTGAGGCGCGGGGGCAGGTCGGCGGGGGCGGGGCGTTCGCCGTGCATGAACAGCGCCGCCACCTCTAGCCGCAGCATCGGGCCGTGGTGTTGTCCGATCAGGTCCAGCATCAGTTCAAAAGCGGTGGTGCCGCCGCCGCAACTGAGGATGTCGTCGTCGTTGACGACGCGTTCCGGGCGCGCCTCGACCTCTGGAAAGGTTTCGGCGAAGTTGTCCAGTTCATCCCAGTGCAGGGTGGCGCGCCTGCCGTCCAGCAGGCCCGCCGCCGCCAGTAGCCAGCTGCCCATGTCCAGACCGGCCAGCGTGCCAAAGCGCCGCCGCGCCGCGCGCAGGGCGCGCAGGGTGTCCGGCCCTGCCTGCGCCTGAAAGTCATAACTGGGCAAAAGCAACAGGTAGTCGCCGCCCGGATGGCGGGCGAGGCTGTCCTCTGGCGTAACCGGCAGTCCGGAGGACGACGTCAGTGTTTCCCGTGTGAGACCAAGGAATTGCCAGCGGTAGAGCGGCTTGCGCGCCAGTGTGTTGGCAGCCCGCAGCGGCTCGATCGCGTTGGCAAGGCACAGGTTGGAGAAGTTCGGAAACAGCAGGACGCCCACAACACGTGTCGCATTCTGCGGAGTATCGGGGGCGTTCTGCATATCCATCCCCGCCGATCTACCCTCTAGTAACGCCATCACGCAAGCGGAGGGTGCCATGCAGTTCGGATTGAGCGACGAGCAGGAGATGATCGTCTCTACCGTGCGGAGCTTTGTCGAGAACGAGATCTATCCGCATGAGGCGGAGGTCGAACGTACCGGACAGGTGCCGCATGAGCTGGGCCAAGAGATCAAGCGCAAGGTTCTGGATCTGGGGTTCTACGCCTGCAACTTCCCCGAAGAGGTCGGTGGCGCGGGGCTTTCGCATCTGGATTTTACGCTGGTGGAGCGGGAATTGGGACGCGGCAGCATGGCGCTGACGCATTTCTTTGGCCGTCCACAGAATATCCTGATGGCCTGCGACGGTGAGCAGAAGGAACGCTATCTGCTGCCCGCCGTGCGGGGCGAGCGGATGGATGCGCTGGCGATGACCGAACCGGATGCGGGCAGCGACGTGCGGGGCATGAAATGCGCGGCGGTGCGGGACGGCGGTGACTGGGTGGTGAACGGCACCAAGCACTTTATCTCTGGCGCGGAACATGCGGATTTCTTTATCGTTTTCATCGCGACTGGTGTGGACGAGACGCCCAAGGGGCCGAAGAAAAGGATCACCTGTTTCCTTGTGGATCGCGGCCATCCCGGCTTTGCCGTGCGCGATGGCTATAACTCGGTCTCGCACCGTGGCTACAAGAACTGCATCCTCGAATTCACCGATTGCCGCCTGCCGGACGCGCAGGTTCTGGGGCAGGCCGATGGCGGTTTCGACGTGATGAACGAATGGCTTTATGCCACGCGGCTGACGGTTGCGGCCTTCAGCGTGGGGCGCGCGCGGCGCTGTTTCGACTACGCGGTGGACTATGCCGCGCAGCGCAAGCAGTTCGGGCAGGCGATTGCCAAGTTCCAGGGCGTCAGCTTTCAGGTGGCGGACATGGTGACAGAGATCGATGCCGCCGACTGGTTGACGCTGGCGGGGGCCTGGCGGCTGGATCAGGGTCTGCCCGCGAACCGCGAGATCGCCTCTGCCAAGGTCTACGCGACGGAAATGCTGGCGCGGGTGACGGACACAACCTTGCAGATATTTGGCGGTATGGGGCTGATGGACGATTTTCCCATCGAGCGGTTCTGGCGCGACGCGCGGGTGGAACGGATCTGGGACGGGACCAGCGAGATCCAGCGCCACATCATCAGCCGGGAGATTTTCCGGCCGCTGGGCGCGTGAGGATGTTCCGGATGGTGGGTTGGGGACAACCCACCCTACGCGCGTCGGGAGGGTTGGGTCATGCCTGACATGTCGCGCCTGTTGCACCCCCAGTCCATCGCCGTGATCGGCGGCGGCGCGTGGTGTGCCAACGTGATCCGCGAGTGCCGCAAACTGGGTTTTGACGGTCCGGTCTGGCCGGTGCATCCCACGCGGACCGAGGTGGGCGGCTTGCCCGCCTTTCCCCGGATCGAGGACCTGCCCGGCGTGCCGGACGCGGTTTATATCGGCATCAACCGCAGTGCCACGGTCGAGGCGGTGCAGGTGCTATCGGCACGCGGCGCTGGCGGGGCGATCTGTTTCGCCTCGGGCTTTGCCGAGGCGCAGGCGGAACTGGCGGACGGGGCGGACCTGCAGGCGGCATTGCTGGCGGCGGCGGGGGATATGCCGGTTCTGGGGCCGAACTGTTACGGGTTTCTGAACGCGCTGGACCGCGTGGCCCTGTGGCCGGACCAGCACGGGATGGTCCCGGTGGAACGAGGCGTGGCGATCCTGTCGCAAAGCTCCAACGTGGCGCTGAACCTGACCATGCAGCGGCGGGGCCTGCCGATCGGATTTCTGGGCACCGTGGGCAACCAGGCGCAGGTGGACCTGAGCGCGCTGGGCATGGCGCTGCTGGAAGATCCGCGCATCACGGCGCTGGGCCTGTATATCGAAGGCATCAAGGATGTCCGGGGCTTCGAGGCGCTGGCGGCGCGGGCGCGGGCGCTGGGCAAGCGGATCGTGGCGCTGAAACTGGGCGCCTCCGAGCAGGCCAATGCGGCGGCGGTGTCGCACACCGCGTCGCTGACCGGCAGCGATGCGGGCGCGCGGGCGTTTTTGCGGCGGATCGGGGTGGCGCAGGTCACGTCGCTGTCGGCGCTGCTGGAGGTGCTGAAGATCCTGCATGTGGCGGGGCCCTTGTCGTCTAACCGGGTGGTGTCCGCCTCCTGTTCGGGCGGCGAAGCGAGCCTGATGGCGGACAGCGGGTTGGGCCATGACGTGGAATTCCCGCCGCTGGTGGCGGCACAGCGCGAGGCGCTGCGCGCGGCGTTGGGACCCAAGGTGGCGCTGGCCAACCCCTTGGATTACCACACCTATATCTGGGGCGACGTGCCCGCGATGCGGGCCTGTTTCGCGGGTATGATGCGGGGGCAGGACCTTGGGCTGGGTATTGTCGTTCTGGACTTTCCGCGCGGGGATCGTTGCTCGACTGCGGATTGGGATCTGGTGATCGAAGCGCTGTCGGCGTTGCGGGGCGCGGTGCCTCTGGCGATCCTGTCGAGTTTGGTCGAGACCCTGCCGGAAGAGGTGGCAGAGCGGTTGGTGACCCTGGGGATCGTGCCGCTCTGCGATGTGCCCTCGGCCTTGGAGGCGGTGGCGGCGGCGGCGTTCCTGGGGCGGGACGTGGCTGCGGCGCCGGTGCTATTGGAAAGCGAAGCGACATCTGCGGCGTCGGAAGAGGCGTATTTTCAAAGAGAAGAAACAACGAAGGGCGTCCTGTCCGAAGCCTTGGCCAAGGAGGTGCTGGCGCGCGCCGGTTTGTCTGTGCCGGGCCTGACGCGGGCCGCGACGGCCACGGCGGCGGGTGAGGCGGCGGCGCGGATCGGTTTCCCGGTTGTTCTGAAGGGCGAAGGCTTTGCCCATAAGAGCGAGGCCGGGGCGGTCAGGCTGAACTTGTGGTCTGCGGAAGAGGTGCGGGCGGCCGCAGAGGCGATGCGCGCCTCTGGCTATCTGGTCGAGGAGATGATCACCGGGGCGGTGGCGGAATTGCTGATCGGCGTCATGCGCGATCCGGCGCACGGGTTCGTGCTGACGCTGGGCGCGGGTGGTGTCTGGACCGAGATCCTTCAGGACACCCAGACCTTGCTGTTGCCGGTGACAGCCGAGGATGTACGCGGCGCGCTGGACCGATTGCGGATTGCGCCGCTTCTGGCGGGCTATCGCGGGGCCGCGGCGGCGGACATGGACGCCATTGCCGGGGCCATTCTGGCAGTGCAGGCTTTTGTCGTGGCCTATGCCGACCGGATCGAGGAAGTGGAGATCAACCCGCTGCTGTGTACGCCTGACCGGGCGGTCGCGGCGGATGCGCTGATCCATTTGCGGAATATCGAGATAGAGGGAGGCGAAGATGCCGCTTGAGATGAACAAAGAGGTCTTTATCACCTGCGCGGTGACCGGGTCGGGCGGCACGCAGGACCGCAGCCCGCATGTGCCGCGTTCGCCGCAGCAGATCGCGGAAAGCGCGATTGACGCGGCCAAGGCGGGGGCGGCGGTGGTGCATTGCCACGTGCGCGATCCCGAGAGCGGCGCGCCCTCGCGCGATCTGGCCTATTACCGCGAGGTGACGGACCGCATCCGCGACGCCGAGGTGGACGTGGTGCTGAACCTGACCGCCGGGATGGGCGGCGACATCACCTTTGGCCCGACCGACGCACCGTTTCCGGTGAACGCGGCCGGGACCGACATGATCGGCGCGGCAGAGCGCGTGGCCCATATCGCCGAGTGCCTGCCCGAGATCTGCACGCTGGACTGCGGCACGATGAACTTTGCCGAGGCCGATTACGTCATGACCAACACGCCCGGCATGCTGCGCGACATGGGCGCGCGGATGACGGCGCTGGGCGTCAAACCCGAGATCGAGGCCTTTGACACCGGCCACCTGTGGTTCGCCAAGGAGTTGGTGAAAGAGGGGGTGCTGGAAGGGCCCGCGCTGGTGCAGCTGTGCATGGGGGTGCCCTGGGGCGCGCCGGATGATCTGAACACCTTCATGGCGATGGTCAACAACGTGCCCGACGACTGGTGTTTCAGCGCCTTTGGACTGGGGCGAAACCAGATGGCCTATGTGGCGGCCACGGTGCTTGCGGGCGGCAATGTGCGTGTCGGGCTGGAGGACAACCTGTGGCTGAACAAGGGCGTGCTGGCCACCAACGCGCAACTGGTCGAGCGCGCGGTAGGCATCATCGAGCGCATGGGCGCGCGGGTGATCGGACCGGCGGAGGTGCGTAAGAAACTGGGGCTGGTCAAACGCGCGCCGGTTTGATTGGGGCGAAGTGGACGCGCTGCGCGCGTTTGGTCCGCTTCCGGTCTCACCAAGGCAAAAAGCCTCGGGGCCACCCTCGCGCGGTGGACCCCTGACAGGCCCCGGCCGCCGCATCAAGCACAATAGCCGTCTCCCCGCGCTGCGGGGCCCCTCGGCGATTGTGCATGACACGGCTGCCCCGGCCCTGTCTGATCGGGGCCACGCGAGGGCGGCTCCGAGGCAAATGCCAGGGCAGACAGGACTGGGCACGTAAAGACCCGCCGTGGCGTGGCCGGGCGGGTCTGATACGGTAAGGCGGTTGGGTCAGGCGACCTGTTCGAGGTTGACCTCTGGTGTGACGCCAAGCGCAAAGCAGACGTCGCGGGTCAGTTCCGGACGGTTCAGCGTGTAGAAGTGCAGCTTGTCCACACCGCCTTCGAGCAGGTCCGAGCACAGTTCGGTGCAGATCGCGGTGGCCAGCAGATCCTCGCGGTTGTCGCGCTGCGCCTTGTCGAAGGCGTCGATGACCCAGGCCGGGATATGGGTGCCGCAGGATTCGGCAAAGCGGCGCGCGCCTTTCCAGTTCTCGATCGGCAGGATGCCCGGCACGATGCGATCCGTGTCGATGCCCGCCTTGGCGCAGTCATCGCGGAAGCGGAAGAAGGTGTCGGCCTCGAAAAAGAACTGGGTCAGCGCCTCGGTGGCGCCGGCGTCCAGCTTGCGCTTGAGCCACTCGATGTTGGCTTTCTGGTCCGAGGCTTCGGGGTGGGGGTCCGGGTAGGCACCGACGCGGATGGTGAACTTGCCCTTTTCGGCCAGCGCCTCGATCAGCTCGATGGAGTTGGCGAAACCTTCGGGGTGGGCTTCGAATCCGGCGGATCCCTTGGGCGGGTCGCCGCGCAGGGCGACGATATCGGTCACGCCCGCCTTTGCGAAATCCTCGGCGATGGCCAGCGTTTCGTCGCGCGTGGCGTTGACACAGGTCAGATGCGCGGCGGTCCGCAGGCCGGAATGTTTGTGCAGGGTGGCGACCACGTCGCGGGTCAGGTCACGGGTGGTGCCCCCTGCGCCATAGGTCACGGAAACAAAGCGGGGACCAAGCGGCGCAAGAACCTGAACCGCGTCCCAGAGGCGAAATGTGGCCTCGATGTTTTTCGGCGGGAAAAATTCGTAAGAGATGTCGGGGCGCTGCATGATGCATGGAGTCCTTTATGAGTTGGCCTCTTGTTGCACAGGCAGCATTGTGAGACAAACTCATAAATCTCAAGATCAACATGAGCGAAATCATATAATGGCGCAGATGCACATTGAGTTCCGCCACCTGCGGACCATCAAGGCGATCCATGATGCGGGCGGCGTGGCACGGGCGGCGGATCAGCTGAACATCACCCAATCGGCGCTCAGCCATCAGATCAAGGGGCTGGAGGATCAGGCCGGGGTGGAACTGTTCGTGCGCCGGTCCAAGCCGATGAAGCTCTCCGCCGCCGGAATGCGCCTGTTGCGGCTGGCCGAACAGGTGCTGCCGCAGGTCGAGGCGGTGCAGGCGGAATTTGACGGGCTGCGCGCGGGCAAGGCCGGGCGCCTGCACATCGCCATCGAATGCCACGCCTGTTTCGAATGGCTGTTCCCGGTGCTCGAAGGCTTTCGCAAGCAGTTCGGCGACGTGGACGTGGACATCAAGCCGGGGCTGGCCTTTGACGCGCTGCCCGCGCTGATGAAGGAAGAGGTGGATGTGGTCATCTCCTCGGACCCCGAGGATCTGGCCGGCGTGACCTTTGTGCCGCTGTTCGATTACAGCCCTGTCTTCGTGGCGGCGGCGTCGCATCCGCTGGCGGAGAAACCCTTTGTAGAGGCCGCGGATTTCCGGGGCCAGACGTTGATCACCTATCCGGTGGAACGCTCACGCCTCGATATCTTCAGCCAGTTGCTGACCCCGGCCAAGGTGGAACCGGCGGCGATCCGGCAGGTGGAGCTGACGGCGGTGATCCTGCTCTTGGTGGCGTCCAACCGGGGGGTGACGGTGCTGCCCGACTGGGTGGTGCGCGAGGTCAAATACAGCTCGGACTACGTGACGCGACCCTTGACGGAACAGGGACTGACGCGGCGCATGTATGCCGCCGTGCGGACCGAGGATCTGGAAAAACCCTATATGAAGCTGTTGATTTCATTGGCAGGGGAAGAGGCGCGCAGGCTGCAGGCGGCGTAACGCGGCGCTGCGGCTCAACAGCTGTCGCCGGCCTGTCCGCGGGCCAGATCCCATCGGTCAGCATAGGACAGGCCCTGGATCGGATCGTAGGGTTTGCTCAGCACCTCTCCGGCCTTCTGGGCGAAGCAGGCGCAGTTCACGCCGCTCAGGTTCTCACGGCAATAGGCGGCCGGATCGGCCGCGGCACCGGAGGCGACGACCGGATGGACCGACCGGGCCAGCCCGCCTTCGGTCAGGGGCGGAAAGGCCTGAACGCCTGCCACCAGCCCGGCGATCACCAACAGGCCCGCACCATAGTGCAACAGTTTCGAAGAGGTGAACGTGGTGGTCATGGGGCACCTCACGCGGCAAGTGGGCAGCCCGGGACATCCGGCATAGGCCCGATCCGGACAGCCTACCGCGTCCCACGCCGGGGACGAAGCGCAATGCGCGTAAGATTTTAGCAGGTTCGCGGCGGTGAAAATCACCCTGCCGACAGACGGCAAGCCGTCTGTCGGGACACCCGGGCGCAGCTATCCAAGCGACAGTTTGGCGGGCGGGGCCGCGTGCTGTCAGAGAATCTTCAGGTCAGACGCCATTGACCGGCCATCACGGCCTTCGCGCAACTCGTAACTGACCTTCTGATCGTCGGCGAGGCCTGTCAGGCCTGACCTTTCCACGGCGGAGATATGGACGAATACGTCCTTTCCGCCGTCTTCCGGTGCGATGAAACCATAGCCTTTTGTGGTGTTGAACCACTTCACGGTGCCGTTCGGCATAATTCCCGTGCTCCTATTCAAGTCCTTGCGTTCATCCAGCGCAGATCGGCGCGCGGATGGTCACATCCGACTTTCAGGGCAAAGACCGGAGACCGCACGAAACGGCCGCCACCGGCGGACTGATCGTCGAAAGTCACAAGCCACAGATTAGCGCAGAACACCGAAATACAAGAGACCCTGCCTCGCATTTTGTTTGAACTTTGCATATCTGACGGCGGTAACCTGCCAGTATGCCAAGGGATTAAGCATGATCGTCTACGGACTAAAGACCTGTGATACCTGCCGAAAGGCGATGAAAGCCCTGCCGGAGGCGCAATTCGTGGACGTCCGCGCCGAGGGGCTGCCCGATGACATCCGTGACGCGGCGCTGGCTCAGTTCGGCGAAAAATTGCTCAACACCCGCTCGACCACATGGCGCGGGCTTGGCCCGGAAGAGCGGGAAACGCCGCCCGTGGCGTTGCTGGCCGCGCATCCGACCCTGATGAAACGCCCGCTGATCGTGGATGATGGCCGCATGGTGCTGGGCTGGGACAAACCGGCGCGCGCGGCGCTGGGCGTGGAATAGGAGCGGTAGGATGCGGAATGCAGCGCTGACTTTGGGGATCATTGCCGGGGTGATCGGCATGATCGTGGGGTTCTTCGGCTTTGGCTACACCGAACTGGTGCGCAATGTCGGAGAGGTCGAGGAAATGTTCGGCATGTTCGATGACCCGGACACGGTGCGGGTTGTCTCGATCCTCGCGCCCATGCTGGCCATTGCCGGGGGCGCGATGGCCAAGGCCCGCGCGCTCTGGGGCGGGCTGTTGCTGCTGGCCTCGGCGGCGGGGTTCTACCACGCCTTCGGCTTCAACGTCTTCACCATGTTCCCGATTGCCTTTGCCGGTCTGGGCGGCGTGCTGGCGCTGGCCGCGGGCAAACCGGATGAGGAAAAGGCGCATTTCTGAGCGCCCCTCTGGGTAGGGACGGGGGCGCCGCTCGCTTTCTGCGAAAGCAATCGCCCCGCCCGCCGTCCCACCGGTCACGCTCAGGCCGTGACCGCCTGCGGCGCCGGGTTCAATCCCAGCAGCCGGTCGACAGACAACGCACCGGCCCCCCGGATCACCAGCACCAGCAGCCCGAAAATCCAGATCGTCCGCTCGTCGATCAGCTCATACTTGGTGTCGAACAGCATCCCCGGCGTGGCGCCATGGCCGGTCACATCCACGAAGGTCTGCACAACCACGAAACCGATCATCCCCAGCGCCGCCAGCCGTGTGAACAGCCCGATCACGATCAAAAGCGGCAGCAGCCATTCGGCATAGGTCCCGGCAAAGGCGATCACGTCATAGTGGAAACCCATCCTCGAGGTATTGTACCCCGCCGCCTCGAAGGCCTTGGGAAACATCTGCGCATAGGTGCCGCTCTCCAGCGTGAAGAAGTCGAAAATCCCCTCTTCCCCCTTGCGGTCCCAGACCTTGGTCCCGGCGGAATTCCAGTAATAGCGCAAGAGCGTGGCCGCAAAGACCAGCCGCGTCAGCAGCGGGATCAACCCGTCGCCAAGGCGTTCGACCCCGGCAAAGACGGAATTATGGAGTGAGATCAGGCGGGTCATGGCAGTCCTCAGTCAGTGGTCAGATCACTCAGCGCCCCCTGCGCCAACAACAGCGTCAGGGTGGCGGAAAGGTCGAAATCAGGGCCCGCGGCCTCCAGCGCCTTGGCAAAGCGCGCGCCGCGCGACAGCGCCTGCAGGAAATCCGCGCCACCGGCGGGCAACAGATGCGGTGCAGGGTCGAACCCGGGACGGCAGATCAGCACGTCTTCGGCCCGCGCGTCAGGCTTCGGGCTGCCCGGCGTCAGGGTATAGCGATAGATCGACAAGACCGGCCAGCCGGACCGCAGCACCTGCGTCGCAGGCGCCAGCGTGAACCGCGCCCCCGTCAGCGCCTCTTCGGACAGGCCCGCCAGCCGCGCGCCGTCCAGCGCGGGCGCATCAGCGGCGTGGTAACTGCGCCGCAGCGCCAGTTCCAGCCGCGCCACATCGCCCAGATAACCGATCCCCTGCAGCGGCTCGATGCCTTCCAGGAACTCCGGAAACCCCGCACCATAGTGCATCATCAAAGGAGAGACAGGCGGCGTCGCCCGCAGGAACATCCCCGCCGCACGCGAAAAATTCTCCGGCCCGATCAGCTTGGCCACCGCCGGAAAGCCGCTCTCCAGCGCCTCGCGCAGGGCGACCGCCACGTTGTTGCGGTAAACGTCGAACCGCCGTCCTGCCGGGCGCCCGGCGCCATCGGTCAGGCCCACAGGCACATCGCGATCGGGCGTCAGCAAAGCGGCGCGGAACCCGGTCTCTGTCTCTGTCGCTACATGGGACATCCTGCGATCCTTGCCCGCTTCTTCTCTTTTCCAAATACGCCCGGCGCTCAGGCCGCCACACGTTCCAACGCCTGCGCGGCGCGCCCGGCCTCGGCGGCCAGAACAGGCCACTCCGGCACATCCGTATCCCATTCGATCAGCAAGGGCCGCGCGCCGCCCCGGTCCAGCACCAGATCCAGCAGCCCCCAGACCGGCTCTGCCACCTCGCGCCCGTGGCTGTCGATCAGCAAGGGCGCGCCGTGGTCGTCGTGATCCTCGTCATGGCCGGCCAGATGGATCTCGCCCACCGCGTCCAGCGGGAATCGCGCGATATACTCCTGCGGGCTGTAGCCAAGGTTGGTGGCGGAGACGAAAACGTTGTTCACGTCCAGGAGCAGGCCACAGCCGGTGCGCCGCGCGATCTCGGACAGGAATTCCGTTTCCTCCAGCGTGCTTTCCGCGAAAGCCAGATAGGAAGACGGGTTTTCCAGCAGCATCTTCCGTCCCAACGCCTCCTGCACCTCGTCCACATGGTCACAGACCCGGCGCAGCGTGTCGGGCGTATAGGGCAGCGGCAAAAGATCGTTCAGGAAATGGCTGTCGTGGGTCGACCATGCCAGATGCTCGGAAAAGCTGGCCGGGTTCAGCCAGCCGACAAGACGCTTCAGCCGCGCCAGATGTTCGGGGTCCAGCCGTTCGGGCCCGCCAATGGACAGGCCGACACCGTGGACCGAAATGGCAAACCGTTCGGACAGCGCGCGCAGTTGCGCCAGCGGCCTGCCGCCATCGCCCATGTAGTTCTCGGCATGAACCTCGAACCAGCCCACCGGGGCGGGATTGTCGAGGATGGCCGAATAGTGCTGCGGCTTGTAGCCGACACCGGGCAAGGGGGGGAGGGTGCTGGGCAGATCGTACATGGGATCACCGGCATGAGAGGGACGGTGGGATGGGCAATGCTGCCCATCCCGGTCTGTGTGACCTGTGGGCCGATCAGCTGTCGGACATCATGGACGGATCGAAGTACTTGGCCAGAACCTCATCGGCCAGACCTTCGGGCAGATCGCGCTTGATGCCTTCATAGCCCTTTTCCTTCAGGGCGTCCGCCGTCATGCCCATGCGGCCATCGGGCAGTTCGATTTCGGCGCAGGTGCCGGTATCGACCAGCGTCCATGCGTTGCCCTGGTAGTCGACCTTGGATGTGCCGGCGCAGGTGGTGCCGGGACCAGCCGCGCAATCGTTTTCACCGGCAAGGCTGACGCCATAGCACTTTTCCTGTTCCATGGCTTGCACGCCCGAGGCGGACACGGCTGCGGCGACGATGCCAACGAGGGCGGCGGTCTTCATGGTGTTGGACATTAGGAAATTCCTCCGGGTTCCTGAGTTTGAAACTTGGCCGCGGGCTTTCTGACCCGTCGGTGAACACAGGTTGCCGTGCTGGAAGGTTTGAGGCGACTCACGGGCGCGTGCTTCACGGGGGCGTCAGCCCGCGTGTCATCCACGCGAGGTTCCGGACAGGATTCACCGCCCCTGACCCGCGGATTTGTAACGAATCTTGCGAAACAGCCCATGCCGCAATGCAGAATGTTACAACCGGCCCGCCCGTCCGGCACGCCGGACAGGTGGGATCACGCGATCTGTCAGGGCTGTAACGGATCAAGTCCGGATTTCCGTCGCTGGAAATCTCAAAAAATCTGCCGCCGGGTGGCTGTGGGTTGTCATGGCTGGTCTTTCGAGCCGATGCCCCGAACATCGATGGGGAACAGCAAAAAGGGCAGGGGGATGACCCTGCCCTTGGCGTTTCTTGTCTGTCGGTAAGGGCTGTCGGTTCAGCCGCGTGCCCGGCGGCGCAGCAGCGCCCCGCCACCAAGCGCCGCAAGCAGCATCCAGCCTGCCGCGGGCAGCGGGACGGGCGAGGGGATCGGCGACGCGGTCACAAGGTCCTGGCTCTGCCGGAGCCCAAGCGTGTTGTCGCTGTCCCAATAGCTCAGCTGGTATTTCGACGGCGCGCCATCCATGGTCGCCAGCCAGTCGCTCGCCTGATCGATGGCGGTCTGGTTGGTGCCCACGGACTGGAAAAAGCCAGCGTCGAGCGCATAGGTCGTGTCGGTCTCGTGGAAGATTTCCCAGACCGCCAATTGAAAGGCCGCAGAGGTCGATTTGTCCACGACGCTGTCATAATGGGCGTTGTACAGGTCCGTCAGCCCCTCCATCACCGGGACGGCCGGCATAAAGACTTCGTAGTCCGAGTCCTTGATGTTCGCGAGCACGTTGATGCAATAAGCGAAAAAGCTTTCGCTCTTGTCGACGTTGAACATTGCGAACTCACCGGCCAGAACGTTGCCGCGCAGGTTCGTGTTCACGGCCTCATAGCCGCCGTACTTGGACCCGCCGAAATCGATCGTATCGGCGCCAGCGGCCCCGGCCGACAGCAGGATCGCGGCAGCCACGGATTTCAGGTACTTGTTAAACATTTAAACTCCCCACAGAGCTCACAAAAAAACCATATTTCTGGGACTCAGACCCCAGAAGCGCCCGCACTTACCAAGAGGATGCGCCTGCAGCAAGAATGACATCGCGTCATGCCAGATCCGGACGCCGAACGGGCTGTTGACTGGTATTTGGGGTTTCTTGCCCCTGTCCGGTAGGGGGAATAACCGGCCGGAATTCCGCACCTGACCAAGCGGCACCGGATCAGCGCAACGACAGGCATTCACGGCTTCCGGGCGCCAAATGAAACGGGCCGCCCCCATGTGGGGACGGCCCGATTGCCAGTCGTAAAAGGCCCGTTCAGCCGCGCATGTCCGGTGGCGTCGCGTCTGCGGACAGTTGCGCGGTGATCTCGTCCAGCGTGGCCACCTGCGTCTGCTTTTCACCCAGACGCCGCATGGTCACGGTGCGTTCCTCGACCTCGCGGTGGCCGACGGCCAGGATCACCGGCACCTTGCCCACCGAATGCTCGCGCACCTTGTAGTTGATCTTCTCGTTGCGCACATCCGCCTCGGCCCGCACCCCGGCCTTGGTCAGCTCGGCCACGACCTCCTGCACATAGTCATCCGCCTCGGATGTGATCGAGGCCACCACCACCTGACGCGGCGCCAGCCAGAACGGCAGCTTGCCGGCGTGTTCCTCGATCAGGATGCCGATAAAGCGCTCGAACGATCCCAAAGTCGCCCGGTGCAGCATGAAGGGGCGGTGCTTGTCGCCATCGGCGGCGATATAGCTGGCGCCCAGACGCTCCGGCAGGTTCGGGTCCACCTGGAAGGTGCCGCACTGCCAGACCCGCCCGATCGCGTCGGTCAGGTAGAAGTCCAGCTTGGGCCCGTAGAACGCCCCGTCGCCCGGCTCCAGCACGTAATCGCGGCCCACCGCCTTGATCGCGTTCTCCAGCGCGTTCTCGACATTGTCCCAGCTTTCCTCGGAGCCGACACGCTTTTCAGGACGGGTGGCAAAGCGGATCTCGAACTCGGGGAAGCCCAGCTCGCGGTAGATATCGGCGAGGAAGTCGATGAAGCGCGCGCATTCCTCCTGAATCTGATCCTCGGTGCAGAAGATATGCGCATCGTCCTGCGTGAACCCGCGCACCCGCATGATCCCATGCAGCGCGCCCGAGGGTTCGAACCGCGCGCAAGAGCCGAATTCGGCCAGCCGCAGCGGCAGGTCGCGGTAGGATTTCAGACCCTGGTTGAACACCTGCACGTGGCAGGGGCAGTTCATCGGCTTCAGCGCGTTGATGCGGGTCTGGGACTTGTCCTTGACGGCGGCATCATCGTTTTCACCGTCGCGGCTTTCGTCCACTTCGACCACGAACATATGGTGCTGGTACTTGTCCCAGTGGCCAGAGGACTCCCACAGCTTGCGGTCCACCACCTGCGGGGTGTTGATTTCCCTATAGCCACCGGCGCGCTGCTTGCGGCGCATGTAATCCTGCAACTGGGTGTAGATCGTCCAGCCATTGGGATGCCAGAACACCTGACCGGGGGCCTCTTCCTGCATGTGGAACAGGTCCATCTCGCGGCCCAGCTTGCGGTGGTCGCGCTTGGCGGCCTCCTCCAGCATGTGCAGGTGCTTCTTCAGGTCTTCCTTGTTCTTGAAGGCGACGCCGTAGATCCGCTGCAGCATCTGGCGCTTGCTGTCGCCGCGCCAATAGGCCCCGGCCACGCTCATCAGCTTGAAGCTGTCGCCGGGCACCTGCCCGGTGTGCTGCAGGTGCGGCCCGCGGCACAGATCCTGCCAATGGCCGTGCCAGTACATGCGGATCGGCTCGTTGCCCGGAATGGCCTCGATCAGCTCGACCTTGTAGGGTTCGTTGTTGGCCTTGTAGAACTCGATCGCGCGCGCGCGTTCCCAGACCTCGGTGGTCACCGGGTCCCGCTTGTTGATGATCTCCTTCATCTTCTTCTCGATGAGGCCAAGATCCTCGGGCGTGAACGGCTCTTGCCGGTCGAAATCGTAGTACCAGCCGTTTTCGATCACCGGGCCGATGGTGACCTTCACGCTGGGCCAGATCTCCTGCACGGCGCGCGCCATGATATGCGCAAGGTCATGCCGGATCAGCTCCAGCGCGGGCGCGTCATCGGCCAGCGTGTTGATCGCTATGGTGGCGTCATCTTCGATGGGCCATTGCAGGTCCCAATGCGCGTCGCCCACGGTTGCGGAAATCGCCTTCTTGCCAAGCGATTTGGAAATGCTCGCGGCCACCTCGGCAGGGGTCACACCCTTGTCGAAGTCACGTTTAGAGCCATCTGGGAAAGTCAGGGAAATCTGGGCCATCGGCCTGAACTCCTCGTCGGTTTGGCGCCCACGGAACGCCCGGTTGCGGGTTATGTGTCGAGCCTCGGAAATGGCCCCCCATGCGCGGGCTTGTCAAGCAGGAACACAGAGAGAGATGAGCGATAGCAGGCAGGATCTGTACGAAGGGTTGACCGGCGCCGAGCAGGCCCGCCCGCAAGAGGCGCGCAATGGGCTGCGCCACGCGCTCAGCCTGTCGATGACCAAACTGGCCGACGGGCTGATCGACCCGAAACTGGTGCTCAGCTGGCTGGGCGGTGCGCTGGGCGTGCCTGCCGCGCTGGTCGGTCTGTTCGTCCCGATCCGCGAGGCCGGGGCGCTGCTGCCGCAGATCGCGCTGGCGGGCTGGGTGCAGTCCATGCGCCGCCGGAAATGGGCCTGGGTGATCGGATCGGCGGGGCAGGGGATCTGCGCCGCGCTGATCGTGCTCGCCGCGCTGACGCTGTCGGGCTGGGCTGCGGGCATGGCAATGGCTCTGGCGCTGGCGGGGCTGGCGGTCAGCCGGTCGCTCTGTTCGGTCAGCTACAAGGACATCCTTGGCAAGACCGTGGCCAAGACCCGGCGCGGCGCGGTGACGGGCATTGCCGGATCGGTCTCGGCGCTGGCGGTGCTGGGCTTTGCGCTGGTGCTGATGGTGGGACCGGGGCAGGCGCTCTGGCCGGTGCTGGCGGCGATTTCGGTGGCGGCGGTGCTGTGGCTGCTGGCCGCTTTGCTGTTTTCGACGCTGGAGGAAGACCCCTCCGACCCTGAAAACACCCGCGCGCTGGACCTGTCGCCGCTGCGCGAGGATGCGCAGTTCCGCCGCTTTGTCGCGGCGCGTGGGGCACTGACCGTCACGGCACTGGCGCCGCCCTATTTTGTCCTGCTGGGCGGCGGGCAAAGCGCGTTGCAGGCGCTGGGGGCATTGATGCTGGCCTCCTCTGCCGCCTCTTTCCTGTCCTCCTATGTCTGGGGGCGGTTGGCGGATCGGTCCTCGCGGCTGGTGCTGGCGGCCTCGGGCGGGGTGGCGGCGGTCTTCATTGCGCTGGCGGTGCTGGCTGACCTCATGGGATGGACGCAGGCGGCATGGGTGATCCCGGCGGTGCTGTTCGGTCTGATGCTGGCCTATCACGGGGTGCGGCAGGGGCGGTCCGTCTACCTTGTGGATTTTGCGCCCCCGGATCGGCGCGCGGCCTATTCGGCGCTGGCCAATACGCTGATCGGCCTGCTGCTTCTGGCGGTCGGCGCGCTGGGCGGGGCGCTGGCCGCGCTGGGGCCGCAGGCGGCGCTGACGGGCTTTGCCGCGCTCAGCCTGTTGGGCGCGGTGCTGGCGCTGGGTCTGGACGAGGTCGAAGGATAGGCGCTTGCGCCGGTTGGCCCCACGGCGCAGTCTGGCGGCAACCGGGGAGAGCACCATGCACACGTTCGAAGAAATCCTGACCATCGCGGCAGAGCGCAAGGGCGGCCGCGAGGCGGTGCTGGCCGATATGCCCGCCGTGCTGGAGGCCGACGCGCTGGCCGCCATTCCCGATGACCGCTGGCTGGCGCAATTTGCGCGCGGCATCTTTCAGGCCGGGATCAGCTGGCAGGTGGTCGAAAACAAGTGGCCGGGCATCGAAGAGGCCTTTTACGGCTTTGACGTGGGCCGTTCCGCGCTGATGTCCGAGGATTGGTACGACGAATTGCTGGACGATCCGCGCATCATCCGCAGCCCGCCCAAGGTCGAGGCGATTCAACAGAACGCTGCCTTCATTCAGGAAGTCGCCGCCGAAGCCGGCTCTTTCGGGCGCAAGGTGGCCGACTGGCCGGCCGAGGATTTCGCCGGGCTGCTGGACTGGCTGAAGAAGGAAGGGTCGCGGCTGGGCGGCGCGACCGGGGCCTATGCCCTGCGCGTCCTGGGCAAGGAAAGCTTTGTGCTCTCGGCTTCGGTGGTGGCGCGGCTGATCGCCGAGGGGGTGATCGACAAAGAGCCGACCTCGAAAAAGGCGATGGCGGCGGTGCAGGAGGCCTTCAACACCTGGAAGGCCGAAAGCGGCGAAAGCCTGACCGTGATCAGCCGGGTGCTGGCGCAAAGCATCGACGCCTGAGGCGCGGGCGCCCCCGCTCGACGGAGGCTCCCACCCGCCCACCCACGCCCCCGCCGACCGGGGGGCGCCCGCGCGTTGGCGGAGGGGTGGTTTTGTTAACAAGGGGTGAAAACGCGCCCGTAACCCCTTGATCTGGCATTCCCCCTAAGCTGTCCACGCGTGGACACAGCCCGGGGGGAGGCCCATTTTATCCCGCAGTCTGCTGGGCAAATCGATGGGTCCGGCCCGTCTCCAGCCAAGTCTTGATCCCGGCCAGGAACCGCGCCCAGCCATCGTTGACGCCCTCCATATTCTCGCTCAACTCATAATGCTCCACCGTCAGTTTCATGCCGCTGTCCTGCGGCTCGATCAGGTAGACACAACGCGAGACCGCCGCATCCTCCGCCCAGCCGGGAGCAAAGCTCATCTCCAGCCGCGTCTTCGGCTCGATCGCGATCAGCTTGTTCGACAGCATCACGCCCCGCTCGGGGTCGTCAAAATGCATCTCCAGCAGATCGCCGGGCTTTTGATGGTGGCCGGAAACCTTGCCGCAGGCGAAATGATACTGAGCCATCAGATCGCCCCGTGTCAGCGCCTCCCACAGCGCATCCTGGGTGCAGTCGATGAATGTGGACATGACAAGATCAGGTTTCATTTCGGTCTCCAATCGGGATTTGAGGGCAGAGAGCATTTCTGCCTGGGGCTTGAGAAAGGGGTTGATCCAGCGATCGATCACCTCCTGCAGGGGCAGGGGGTTGAGGTAATGATATTTGAAGCGGCCGACCTTTTTCGTGGTCACCAGCCGCGCCTCTTCAAGAACCTTGAGATGCTTCATGACACCAAAGCGCGACATCTCGATTTGCTGTTCGAGATCGCTCAGCGTCTGCCCGTCCTTCCTGCGCAGGCTGTCCAGCAATGCGCGGCGGGCGGGATCATTCAGGGCCTTGAAGATTGCGTCCATCGTGTCAGGCGGTGCTTTCGTATTGGTCGCGGCGCCGCAGCCAGGCCATCGAGTGGGGCAGCGCGTCCTCGTCGCGGCCCTTCGCGGTCAGGTCCAGCAGTTGATAGGCCGGGTTCAGGGCGTCCAATCCGCGCCCGAAGACTGAATAGCTGTGCCAGATCGTGCCGTCACCGTCCTTTTCGAAGGTACTGATGCCGGGGGCCTCTGTCGCCGGAAAGCCGGCGTCGCGGTAGTTGTAGTTCCCCTGGCGGGCGGCAACCTCTTCGGGGGTAAAGGCCACGCCCATGTCGCGGTTGAAGTCGGTTCCGTGCGAGGAGACCCATTTGAACCGCCATCCCATGCGCGCCTTGTAGGCGTCGAGCCGGTCCAGCGGTGCGGCAGACACCACGACAAATCCGGTGTCCCGCGCGGCCAAGTGCACATCAAGGCCATCGAACCCATCGGCCCAGAAGGAACAGCTTGGGCAGCCTTCGGCCCAATCCTCGCCGAACATGAAGTGATCGACGATCAACTGGGAATGCGGGCCGAAAAGATCGGCGAGGGTTTCCTGCCCGTTCGGGCCATGAAAGCGGTAATCTTTTTCGACGCGCAGCCGAGGCATCTGGCGGCGCCTCTCGGCAATCGCATCGCGCGCACGGGTCAGTGCCTTTTCCTCCGCCAGCAAGGCGGTGCGGGCGGCGAGCCAGTCTGCGCGAGGGGTGGGTCGGGTGTTCATGGTGGGCCTCATGATCAAGTGAGCAGATGAGGTGACTATAGGTGAATATATAGTAACGTGACAATATGGTAACTTAATGGCCGTTTAGGCCGGCCGTGGCCACTGCGCGCCACCGCCGACCGGCGGTTTGCGGTCGCAGGCGCGCTTTCCACCGGACGGGTGCCGGGAAATCGTTTTGTTTCCAGAAGGCTGGCGCTATGCTCGCGGAGGAAAGCAGGGAGATGTTGATGGCAGAGATCGCCTATATCGACGGGCCGCGTGGTGACCGTCTGGCCTATGCCAAGACCGAAGGGTCGGGACCCTGCGTGGTGTTTCTGTCGGGCTATCGGTCGGACATGAATGGCATCAAGGCGGTGCATCTGGAGGCCTGGGCCGAATCGCAGGGGCGGTCCTTTTTGCGACTGGATTATGCCGGGCACGGCCAGTCGGGGGGGCGGTTCGAGGACGGTTGTATCGGGGATTGGGCGGCGGATGCAGAGGCGGTCATTCGCCATGCCGTGCCCGGGCCGGTGGTGCTGGTCGGCTCTTCGATGGGGGGATGGATTTCCTGCATTCTGTCGAAACGGCTGCCGGACATCGTGGGCTTTGTCGGGATCGCGTCGGCACCGGATTTCACCGAAGACAGGTTCTGGTCCGGGTTTTCCGAAGCCGCGCGGCGGCAGGTCATGGACGAAGGCCAGGTCCTGATGCCGTCGGCCTATGAGGATCCCTACCTTGTCACCCGCAAGCTGATCGAGGACGGGCGCCAGAACCTTGTCCTGCGCGCGCCCTTGGCGATGGATTGGCCTGTGCGCCTGTTGCAGGGGACAGAGGATGAGGCGGTCACGCGCGACACGGCGCTGCGTCTGCTGGACCATATCCGGGGGGCGGACGTGCGCCTGACACTGGTCAAGGGGGCGGATCACCGGTTTTCCACGCCGGAATGTCTGCGCCTGATCGAGGCGGCCATTATCGACGTTTCCGGGTGAGACATCTGTATTTCATCACCCATGCCGAGGTGGTGATGGACCCGGCGGTGGCGGTTCCGGACTGGGCGCTGTCCGAGGTTGGGCAGGCGCGGCACCGGGCCTTTGCCGAACGCTGCCCGCCGGTTGCCGCGATTTTCTGCAGTTACGAGTGCAAGGCGATGCAGGGGGCGGATATTCTGGCCGAGGCGCAGGGGCTGGTGGCCAAGCGCGTGCTGTCGCTGCATGAGAACGACCGCTCGGCCACCGGATATCTGCCGCCGGAGGAGTTTGAGCGCGTGGCCGATGCCTTTTTTGCGAACCCAAGACAGCAGGTGCGCGGCTGGGAGCGGGCCATTGATGCGCAGGCGCGTGTGGTGATGACCCTGAAACGTGTGGTGGCAGAGGCGCCGGACGGCGATATCGCGGTGGTGGCCCATGGCGGGATCGGGGCGCTGCTGCGAGCGCACCTGTTGGATGTACTGATCGACCGGACCCATGATCAGCCAGCGGGTGGCGGCGGGCACGCCATGGTGATCGGCCTACCCGACTGGACATTGCGGCGGGACTGGCACCGGATCGAATCCTTTGACGGGCAGGCGGACAGGCCATGCTGACCTGGGTGTTGGGCGGGGCTGCGCTGGGCCTTGGGGCCTATTGGAAACTGGCCCCGCGAGAGCCTGCGGTGACGGCCATCTCTTTCGACGAAGCGCAGTTGGATGCGGGCGTGGAGCCGTGGCTTGCCGCGCAGGAGGCCCGCGTTCCCAACCTGCGTCCCGGCGCGGAAAAGCGCGTGCACTGGGCCGGGGAGGCGGAGGCGCGGACCGACTGGGCGCTGGTCTATGTGCATGGCTTTTCCGCCGCGCCGGACGAAATTCGCCCGGTGCCCGACATCGTGGCCGACAGGCTGGGCGCGAACCTTGTCTTTACCCGGCTCAAGGGGCACGGGCGCGACGGTCCCGCGATGGCGGAGGCGACGGTCGAGGGCTGGATGGAGGACATGGCAGAGGCGCTGGCCATCGGGCGGCGCGTGGGCAGGCGGGTGCTGGTCATGGGCACATCGACCGGCGGCACGCTGATCACGCTGGCCCTGCACGAGGCGATGGGGCGGGACGTGGCCGGGGCGGTGCTGATCTCTCCCAATTTTCGTGTGGCGGACCCAAAATCCGCGCTTATCACATGGCCGGGCGCGCGCAGGTGGCTGCCGTGGCTGGCGGGCCGCGAAATCGGGTTCGAGCCGCGCAGCGAGGCCCATGGGCGGCTCTGGACCACGCGCTATCCCAGCCTTGCGGTGCTGCCCATGGGGGCGGCGGTGCGGGCGGTGCATCAGCGGCGGCATGAGGATCTGTCCACGCCCGCGCTGTTTGTCTTCGATCCCGGTGATCAGGTCGTGGATCACCGTGTGACGCGGAAAATCGCTGCGCGTTGGGGTGGGACGGCTGACGTGCATGAGGTCACATTGGGACCAGAGGACGATCCATCGCGGCACCTGATCGCCGGGGCGGTCCTGTCGCCGCAAATGTCCGTTCCGGTGGCGGAGCGGGTGCTGGGCTGGATATTGGACGGGGCGCAGGACGCCTAGAAGGAGGAGAGGTATGGACCAGCGAGTCAGCCTGATCACATTGGGGTGTCGCGATCTGGAGCGGGCCAGCGCGTTTTATGAGGCGCTTGGTTGGCATCGCGTCGATGCACCAGAGGGGATCGTGGTGTTCGACCTGATCGGTCAGGCGCTGGGACTGTACCCGTTGGAGGATCTGGCGCGGGACATGGGGGGTGCGCCGGATGACCTTGGGTTTGGCGCATCAACGTTGGCCTGCAACGTGCGGGAAAAGAATGAGGTTTCTGAGATATTGGTTGCCGCGGAGGCAGCAGGCGCCAAGATCCTGAAACCAGCACATGATGTTTTCTGGGGTGGGCACATCGGCTATTTTGCCGATCCCGACGGGCATGTCTGGGAGGTGGCGTATAACCCGTTTTCGACGCTGGGGCCGAATGGTGAATTCCGTTGGGCGGGTTATGGCGATGGCTGATCCGGAGGGCCGATGACGGTGAGACGTCCGCGCTCCATGTGGTCACTGGAAACGCTGGGGCGAGAGCCTCTGTCACGGCATTTCTGGATGCGGGAGTTCCTGTGTTCCGAGATTGGAAACTTTCACGAAATCAGCAATATACCGGACGATCCTGATCTGGCGCTCGAGCGGGGCCGTGCCTTTGCGACGGCGCTGTTAGATCCGCTGGAGGAAACCTTTGGCAGGGTCTTCGTGCGATCCGGATACAGGTCCGCGCGGCTGAACGCCTTTGGCAATGCACACGGGCTGAACTGTGCCCGGAACGATTATCCGCTGGAATGCCACATCTGGGATCTGCCCGACCGGGCAGTCGCCGGAGCCTCGGTTGTGATCCCGTGGTTCGCGGAGCGCTATGCGCAGGGGCGCGATTGGCGGGATCTGGCATGGTGGCTGCACGATCACCTCGACTATTCAGAAATCTGGTTCTTTCCCAAGCTGTGCGCATTCAACATCGCCTGGCGGCCGGAACCGCAACGGCGCATCGACAGCTACATCGCGCCCAAGGGAACACTGCTGCGCGCCGGGGCAGAGCCACCGGAGCCGCCCGCCGAACGGGCACGACGCTACGCGGACTTCCCGAGATTCCGCGGGATCGCCTTTCCCGCATAAGGGCTTCTGGACAGCAGAAAAACACGCGTTTAGCGTGTGTCCGACAAATAGCGGAGCCAGCATGACACCCATGAAACAATCAGCATTGGAACCACGCGCCTGCGCCGTTTTGCCGGGCGAGGCACGGCAATGATTCAGGATCAGGACATGACGGGCCGGGACTTTCCCGATTTCCTGCAGGCCGTCAGCTATGAGATCTGGGAGCAGCGGGGGCTGGCCGCGCGGGCACAGGTCTATTACCACCCGGACGTCATCCTGCGCAGCGCCGGCGGCGTGCAATTCGGCGTGCAGTCGGTGGCGGGCTATGCCTATTCCGTGCTGACCGGGATGCCGGATCGGCGGTTGCTGAGCGAGGATGTGATCTGGTCCGGCAGTCCGCGTGTCGGGATGCTGGGCTCTCAGCGGATCCTGTCCATGGCCACGCATCGCGGCGACGGGCTATTGGGTGCCGCCACGGGCAAGCGGCTGCAATATCGTGAAATCATGGACAGTTACGCAAAGCGTGACCAGATCAGCGATGTCTGGATGATCACGGACACAGGTGCGATCCTGCGGCAGTTGGATCGCACGGCCGAAGAGTGGGCGCGGGAACTCCTGCCGGGGATCGACGCTGACTCGCAGCCGCTGACGCCGCGTGTCGATGTGACCGGGCCTTACACCGGGAACGGCAATTCCGTCCAATGGGGGGAAGCCTTTGCCAATGTTCTGACAGTGATGATGAGCGGGGATTTTTCCGGCGTGCCAGAGCAATACGACCGTGCCTGCCACCTGTTCTACCCCGGCGGGGTCGAGGCGCACGGCTGGGACGCGGCGGATGAATTCTGGCTGGGGCTGCGGGCGGCGATGCCGAATGCGCGGTTCGAAATCCATCACCAGATTGGCATGGAAGAGCCGCTGATGCCGCCGCGCGCCGCGCTGCGTTGGTCGCTGAAAGGGCGGCACGAGGGCTGGGGCGCGTTTGGCCGGCCATCGGGTGCCGAACTTTTCGTCATGGGGATCAGCCATGTGGAGTTCGGTCCGGGCGGAGTGCGCCGGGAATGGACGCTGTATGACGAGGCGGCGATCTGGCTGCAGATCCTTTCGCAGACAGGATGAGCCTGCACGCCACCTATGAACGACAGGCGGCCCGGTATGACGCGGATCGGGACCAATCTTTGTTCGAACGTCCGTGGCTGGACCGGGTGCTGACGGATGTAGCGCCGGGCGCGGCGGTGCTGGACCTTGGCTGCGGGGCGGGCAGGCCGATCGGTGTTTTTCTGGCCGGGGCCGGGTTTGCCGTGACCGGCGTGGACTTTTCTGCCGCGATGCTGCGGCTCTATGCCGAGGCTGTTCCAAATGCTGAACGGGTTCAGGCGGACATGCGGGCACTGGCGTTGAACAGGCAGTTCGACGCAATCATCGGCTGGGGCAGTTTCTTTCATCTAAGCGAGGAGGAGCAGCGGATCGCGCTGCCTTTGATCGCGGATCACCTTGCGCCGGGGGCGCGGCTGCTGCTGACGGTCGGCCCGGAGGCCGGAGAAGCCTGGGGTACGGTCGGCGGAGAGGCAGTTTATCATGCCTCGCTATCAGAGGCAGAGTATCGCGCGATCCTTGCCGCCGCAGGTGTATCGGTGGAGGCGTTTGCGCCCAATGATCCGGACTGCCGGGGCCATTCGCTGCTGCTTGCGCGGCGGAATGCGGCCTGACGCAGGGTGGCCACTTTCGCTTGCCGAACCGTCTGATAGGGTGCCGCAAATGGCAATGGGGTCGGGCGTTCCGCGCCCGGTACATCGGATGTTTCGAGTAACAGCGGCTGTCCACCGGAACAGAACAGGCGAGGCGGGCAATGACTGAACCCGTCGTCTTTCTGCCGGAAATGATGTGTGATGCCCGCCTGTTCTGGCCGCAGATCATCGACCTGTCGCGCGACCATGCTGTCATGGTCGCCCCGATCACCGCAGGTGAGCGGATCGAGGAAATCGCCTCTTCGGTTCTGGACATGCTGCCAACCCGCTGCGCGCTGGCGGGGCTGGGGCTGGGCGGAATCATTGCCATGGAAATCTATCGCCGCGCGCCGGAACGGGTGACGCGGCTGGCGCTGATGGATACCTCTCCGCTGGCCGATACGCCGCAGGTCTCTGCCCTGCGCGACCCGCTGATCATCCGCGCCCGGTCTGGTCGGCTGGACGAGGTGCTGACGCAGGAACTGACCCAAGAGGATCTGGCCCCGTCGCCCTATCGCAAGGACATCCTGGCATTGGTGTCGGAGATGGGGATGGAACTGGGCGTGGATGTCTACGTCCGGCAGGCGCGCGCGCTGCAGCGGCGGCGCGATCAGCAGGGCACCCTGCGGCGGATCACGGTGCCGACGCTGGTTCTGTGCGGCGAACGGGACAACCTGTGCCCGGTCAAACGCCACAGTTTCATGGCCGAGATGATTCCCAAGGCCGAGTTGTGCATTGTCGAGGACGCGGGCCACCTGCCGGTGCTGGAACAGCCCGAGGCCGTCATCGCAGCCCTGCGCGGTTGGCTGGCGGAGCCGCTGCTTTTGCGTTGAGTCCTTGACCGCATGGCAACCGGCGCCTATGTGCCTCTCGCGCGGAAGGCCGGACGGCCGCTTGCAGTTTGCGAGAGGAAAGTCCGGACTCACCGAAGCACCGGTGCCGGGTAACGCCCGGGCAGGGCAACCTGACGGACAGCGCCACAGAAAACAGACCGCCTGTCCCACGGGACAGGTCAGGGTGAAACGGTGGGGTAAGAGCCCACCGGGGGACTGGCAACAGGACCCGCATGGCAAGCCCCACCGGGAGCAATGCCGAATAGGGATCGTGGGCGCCTCCGGGCGCAGGGCTGCTTCCGCCCCAGCGATCCGGGTTGGCAGCTAGAGCCGCGTGGCAACGCGCGGTCCAGAGGAATGGTCGTCTGAGGGCGGGGAAACCCGCCCAAGAACAGAATCCGGCTTACAGGCCTTCCGCGCATGATCTTTTGGCCAAACCCGTGTTGACTCGGGGCGCGTCTGCGGTAAAAGGCGGGCTTCATACGGATTTCACACTGGGCAGCCGTGCCCCGTGTTGCAGGAGACGACCCATGGCGAAGCCCACCACAATCAAGATCCGCCTGAACTCCACAGCAGGCACCGGCCACTTCTACGTGACCAAGAAAAATGCCCGGACCATGACCGAGAAGATGGTCATCAAAAAGTACGACCCCGTTGTGCGCAAGCACGTGGAGTACAAAGAAGGCAAGATCAAGTAAGCCATCCTTGGCTGACTTTGACCCGCAAGGGCCGCGCGAGGGATACCTCACGCGGCCCTTTCGTCGTTGTCGTTGGAGGGGAGCGCCGATGCTGACGGGAAAGAGCGGATGACAGGGGCGATATCCCTGCGCCGCGCCGATCGCGATGATATCGGCGCGCTGGACCGGATGTTTCAGCGCAGCTATTCGCGGCTGCTGGCACCGGATTATCCGCCCTCGGTGCTGGTCATCGCGGTGCCCGTCATGGCCCGTGCGCAGCCGGCGCTTGTTGCCTCCGGTTCCTTTTTTGTTGTGGAGGATGCCAAGGGGCAGGTTCTGGGGGCAGGGGGCTGGTCCCGGCAGGCCCCGGGTGACGGCCGCGCGCAGCCCGGCCTTGGCCACGTGCGGCATGTGGCCACCGACCCCGAGGCAGTCCGCCGTGGCGTTGGCCGCATGTTGCTGGATCATATCATGGCAGAGGCGCGCGCAGAGGGCCTGGCCGCGCTGCATTGCATCAGCACCCGGACGGCGGAACCCTTTTATGCCGCCATGGGATTCGAGGCCGAGGGCGCAACAGAGGTGACCCTGCGCGGCGGCATCGCTTTTCCGGCGGTCGCAATGCGGCGCGTGTTGTAGAGGTCAGCCTTGCAGCGGTTCTGCAGGGGCTCCATTCAGGCGCGACCAGCGGCGTTCCTCTTCGCTGCTCCGCTCGATGTGCTGAACGCGGTCTTCGGTGGGATAGTGGACACGGTCCCGAGGGGCACGCGTGCCGACAATCAGCAGCCGCACAGGTGCGTCGCTGCGATTCACGAATGTGTGCGGCACCTCGACCCCGGCCTGAAAGGTTGCCGCGGCGCCAGTTGTCAGCACGTCTTCGTTATCACCTTCGATCAGCGTCACCGTGCCGTCGAGGACATAGACCAACTCATCCTCGCTTTCGTGCCAGTGGGGATAAGAGGTTCTTGCACCGGGAGAGAGGATTTCAACCACGACGCCGAATTGCGTCAGGTCTCCGCTGTCGCTGTACAAAAGCGCCTCGTAGGCGCCAAGCGCCCCGTCCCCGGATTTCCGGCGCACGGTGTCTTCGGTAATGATCGGCATGTCGTCTCCCACGGCCCCTCGGCACACACGAAAAAGGGCCGGTCTTTCGACCGGCCCTCTCCCTATAACACGTTTGGCGCGAATTGTTACTCGCGGCTGCCCAGCAGTTGCAGCAGGAACATGAACATGTTGATGAAGTCCAGATAGAGGTTCAGCGCGCCCATGATGGCGGCCTTGCCCAGCCATTCCTTGTCACCATGTGCCGCGTGCTGGATGTAGGTGTTCTTGATGTTCTGCGTGTCGTAGGCGGTCAGGCCCGCGAAGATCAGAACACCCAGGATCGACACGGCAAACTGAATCGCCGGGCTGCCCAGGAAGATGTTGATGATCGAGGCGACCAGCAGGCCGATCACGCCCATGATCAGGAACGATCCCCAGCCAGAGATGTCCTTCTTGGTGGTGTAGCCCCAGAGGGACAGACCGGCGAAGGCGATCGAGGTGGTCAGGAAGACCTGAATGATCGACAGGCCGGTGAAGACCAGGAAGATCGAGCTGAGCGACAGTCCCATCAGGACGGCAAACACGTAGAACACCAGCTGCACGCCCGAGGCGTTCAGGCGGTTCACGGCGGCCCCGAAGCCGAAGAAGATGAAGGCCAGCGGGGCGAACATGATCACCCACTTCAGCGGAGACAGGTACAGCGCCTGTCCAAGGCTGGTCAGGTACTGGCCGTCGCGGAACATCACCGCACCCGCCGACGGGTCAGTGGTCACTGCCAGACCAGAGATGGCCCAGGCCGCGAGGAAGGTGATGAATGTGCCCACGGACATGGTGCCGTAGACCTTGTTCATGTGGGCGCGCAGGCCCTCGTCAATCTGGGCAGCGCGTGCGCCGGAGACGCCAGCTGCCCGGACCGTTTCATATTCTGCCATAAAAGCCTCCGTTGGATTCCGATTGGCCGGGCGCGCGTGCACCCGGGGGTTCCTAGGGAATATCGGTGGAGATTGTGGAATTTTCAAGATTTTCGACGCAGTCCGTGGGTTAAAGATGCGCCTTTTTCTCAGATATCTCGGTCCCGTTCGACCCAGTGGTCCGGCGCGTTCCAACGCGGGGCCGTTTCCTCGGCTCCTGCAGCGCCGCGGCGTCTGTCGGGAACGGCACGGAACAGGGGTGTTTCGGACTGCGGTCTGCGCTGGCGCAAGGCCAATCCGGGAAAGAGCGGGTCAAGGGCGCAGATCATGAGGGTCTCCTTCACAGATTTTGATGGATTGATGTGTTTTCAACTTCCTTGTTGATGAATGTGCGCCGCTGTGATTGATATTGGAAGTGAATGTATGTGACGTTACCCATCATGAGGTGTGATGCATGAGGAATTTGGATGTAACCACCTTGCGCTCTTTCGTCGCCGTGGCGCAGGCAGGCGGGGTGACGCGCGCGGCCGGGTTCCTGAACCTGACGCAATCCGCCGTTTCCATGCAGATCAAGCGGTTGGAAGAGATGCTGGACCAGAAACTGCTCGACCGCTCTGGTCGCGGGGTGTCGCTGACCCCGGCAGGGGCACAGTTGCTGGGCTACGCGCAAAAGATGGTCGAGCTGAACGACGAGGTCTACACCCGCCTGACCGACAATGGCTGGGAGGGCGAGATCAAGTTGGGGGTGCCGGTGGATATCGTCTACCCGGTGATCCCGCAGGTCCTTGCCCGGATGGGTCGCACGCATCCCCGGGTCCGGGTCAACCTGTTCAGTTCGTTCACCCGGGTGTTGAAAGCCCAGTTTGCGCGCGGAGAGATGGACATCATCCTGACGACCGAATCCGTGGTCGAAACCGGTGGAGAGACCCTGCTGGACGTGCCGCTGCGGTGGATTGGGGCGCCGGACGGGCAGGCGTGGCGGCAGAGGCCGCTGCGGATTGCCTTTGCCCGAACCTGCGGGTTCCGGGAAGAGGCGATGCGCCGGCTGGACGCGGCGGGGCTGGACTGGGAACTGGCGGTGGATTCGGACAGCGACACGACGATCGACGCAACGGTCAGCGCGGATCTGGCGATCACCGCGCGGCTGGACGGGCATTTCGCAGAGTATCTATCGCCTATTGTCGGGGGTGGCCTGCCCGATCTCGGGATGCAGAAGATCAACCTTTACATCGGCACCGGGCAACCGGCCATCGTTGACAGCCTTTGTGACGATATCAGGCAAAGCATGGCCGCCCTGGGCTGACGCCCGGCGCGGTCAGACGCCCACGTCCGGACCAAGGCACATCATCGGCTCATCGTCCTGGGTGGCCTCGTAGAGCACGGTGCTGGCCGGATCGTTTTCAAAGACTGCGCGCAGGCCGGTCCCTTCCTTGAAAAAGCTCCAGCATTGCGGAGCGGGATCGTCCTCGTAGACAAAGCAGATCTGGCCGGCGTCTTCATACCAGAAACCGTCCTTGCATTTGCCGTCGAGGAAGGACCAGCGCACCTGTCTGTCCGGCAGGTATTCCTCGACCCCATAGGCGTTGCCGTAGAGGCCGAAGTACAGCGTCTTGCCGGTTACGTAGGATTCAAAGTCAGAGGCCGACATGGGCTCTGCCGCCAGCGCGGGCACAGCTGTCAGGCAGGACAAGGCAATGGCGAAGATCTGTTTCATGACCGCGAAAATGCCAGATGTGCCGCGGCTTCGGTAGTCAGGGATTCATGAATGGTTAACCATAGGCGGTGTCTGGCCGGTGCACTGGCCCCGTGGCGGCCTGTACGCCGGACCAGCGCAGGGCACGACGGTCCATGACCCGGCGCCAGACCGGGGGCGCAAGGGCGATCACCGCCATGACCGGCAGGCTGTAGGGCAGGATCGGCATGCTTGGGCGGTCGATTTCCAACCCCGGATAGGGGCGCGCAGGATGCGCATGGTGATCGGAATGGCGGGGCGCATTCAACATCAGGGCTGAGGAAAAGCCATGTGGCGCGTTCCAGCTGTGCTGCGGGCCGACCGGCTCAAACCGGCCAGAGGCCAGCGAACGGCGGCGCAACCCATAGTGTTGCACGTAGTCCGAAAGCAGCAGTTGCACCTGCACATAGGCAGACATGATCACGAGGATCAGCACCCCTTTGCCCCCGGCCAGCCCGGCGGCCAGCGCCAGAGAGGCCGCCGACAGCCCCGCATAGACAAGGTAGGGGTGCAGCCCCTCAGCCTTGTGGTGGCGCAGCCGCGATTCGGCCTCCAGTCCGCGGCGAAACGAACCCACCCAGGCGCGCACCGCAAAAGCATAAAAGCTTTCGCCAAAGCGCGCCGAATTCGGGTCCAGCAGTGTCGCGGCGTGAAAGTGGTGCACGCGCAGATGGGCCGAGGCGTGATGCCCGAACAGGACCGAGCCATAGACCGCAACGCCCAGACGCCGCATCCAGCGCGGCGCGCGGTGGATCAACTCATGCGCGTTGGAGTTGCTCACCTGTCCAAGGTAGAGCGAAAGTGCAAAAAATATCAGGGTCTTGTCCAGGATCGGCATGGCGCTGACGGCAATCGTCCAGACGCCACCGTAAAGCAGCGGAAAATGCAGGATCCCCAGCAGGATCGACAGTGCATCCCCCGTTGGGAACTCCTGCCCGGGATGATCCGCCGCCGCCAGGGCGACGACCCGGTCCATGAACCACGTGAAGACAGAAACATAGAGCAGCGCAAGCGCCGGAAAGGGCCGCCCGATCAAAAGGGCCGCCGCCAAGAGCGCAACCATGGCCAATGTGGCGAGCGCAAATCTGATCATGTCTGTTCCCATATCTCCCACGATTTAACATATCGGAACTTTCCGTTCCGCCTGAGGCGATTTCAGGGGTTTTTCTGGGCGTTTGCCTGCGCAAATCGGTCGTTTTCCGGCGCCGCAAACCGGCGAACTGGCTATAAGGTCCGCGCAAGGACACAAGGAGAGCGGCATGGCACTCGACGAACGCAAGGGCGTCTGGAAATCGGGCAAGGGCAAGGGGCGGGTGACGCCCAAGGGCCGCCAGATCGACGATCAGGCCCTTGCAGAGGTGCGCGCGCTGCTGGAAGACCGCCCGCGCCGGCGCGACCTGCTGACCGAATTCCTGCACCTGATCCAGGACGCGCATAAATGCCTGTCTGCGGCCCATCTGCGGGCCTTGGCCGAGGAAATGCGCCTTTCGATGGCCGAAGTCTATGAAGTGGCCAGCTTCTACGCCCATTTCGACATCGTGCGCGAAGGGGAATTGCCGCCCCCCGCGCTGACGATCCGAGTGTGCGACTCTCTCTCCTGCGAGCTGGCCGGGGCGGAACAGCTGCGCGCGGCGCTGGAGGACGGCTTGGACCCTGAACAGGTGCGTGTCCTGCGCGCGCCCTGCATGGGCCGGTGCGACACTGCCCCGGTGCTGGAATTGGGTCACAACCATATCGACCATGCCACCGTCGACAAGGTCCGCGCCGCGATCGCCGCGGGCGACACCCATGCGCATATGCCCGATTATCAGGGGTTTGCGGCCTATTGTGCAGACGGGGGCTATGACGCGCTGAAGGATCTGCGCGCCAATGGCGACTGGGAAGCGGTTCAGGACAGGGTGCTGGCGTCGGGCCTGCGCGGGCTGGGCGGGGCCGGTTTTCCGTCCGGCAAGAAATGGGGCTTTGTGCGGGCCAACGAAGGTCCGCGCTATCTGGCCGTGAACGGTGACGAAGGGGAGCCAGGAACCTTCAAGGACCGCTTTCACCTTGAACGGGAGCCCCATGTTTTCCTTGAGGGAATGCTGATCGCCGCATGGGCGGTCGAGGCCGAGCGCTGTTATCTCTACATGCGCGATGAATACCCGGCGCTTCTGGAGATCCTGCGGCGCGAGATCGTCCTGATCGAAGATGCCGGCATCGTGGAAAAGGGCTTTATCGATCTGCGCCGGGGCGCCGGTGCCTATATCTGCGGCGAAGAAAGCGCGATGATAGAGTCGATCGAAGGCAGGCGCGGTCTGCCCCGCCATCGCCCGCCCTATGTGGCGCAGGTCGGCCTGTTCGGCCAGCCCACGCTGGTCCACAATATCGAGACGCTTTATTGGGTCGCCAAGGTCTGCCGCGAGGGGCCGGAGGTTCTGTCTTCCACCGAAAAAAATGGGCGCAAGGGGCTGCGCTCCTATTCGGTCTCTGGGCGTGTGGCGACACCGGGCGTCTACCTGTTGCCCGCCGGGTCGACCATTCTGGACATCATCGAGGCTGCGGGCGGCATGGCTGAGGGGCACAGCTTCAAGGCCTATCAGCCGGGCGGCCCGTCCTCGGGACTGTTGCCTGCATCGATGGATGATATTCCGCTGGATTTCGACACTTTGCAGCCGCACGGATCCTTCATCGGCTCAGCGGCGGTCGTGGTCCTGTCGGACAAGGACAGCGCCAAGGACGCGGCGCTGAACATGCTGCGCTTCTTCGAGGATGAAAGCTGTGGCCAGTGCACGCCGTGCCGCGTCGGGTGTGAAAAGGCGGTCAAGCTGATGAGCGCGGAACGCTGGGAACAGGGCTTGCTGGAGGAACTGTGCCAGGCGATGGCGGATGCCTCTATCTGCGGACTGGGGCAGGCCGCGCCGAACCCGATCCGGCTGACCATGAAACACTTTCCCGACGAGGTCTGACAAGGCGTCAGTCGTTTCGGTAGACGGCGCAGACACAGCCAGAAGCCTTGAGCCTGCGGCACAGATCCCATGCTGCATCGCGGGTGGTCCGGCCAAGGCGGGCCATGAAATACCCGCCTTTCGGGCTGGCGCGGCTCTTTTGCCAGACCAGATCGGGGGTTTCCTGACCGACGACACCGGCGCAGGACCGGGCGCGCTGCCGGAACTGGGTCAGCGCGCGATCCTTGGTGGTGCCAAAGGCCATCTGTACGCCCCACGGCGGGCGGGATGGTTCCGGGCTGGGGTAGGCGGTCAGGCGGCGATTGTGCGCCAGCGCGTAACAGGCGGCGCGAAACCCCTTGTCGGGGTCCAGTGAAAAATCGGGCTTGTCGGGTGTGGCATCGCGCCATGTCTCTGCCGACAGGCCGGTGATGATCCGTACATAGTCAATGGTTTCGCGGGCCAGTCCGCCGGTCCGCGTCACCAACCCGTCGGCGCGCCGTTCACCACCATTGTAGGCCACTGCTGCCAGCCCGTGATTGCCGTATCGCCGACGCAGCTCTCCGAGGTATTCGGCAGAATATTCAAGCGCTTCGGCCGGGTTATAGGGATCTTTCAGCCCGCGCAGCTTGGCCGTGGAAGCAATGAATTGCGCGATCCCCTGAGCATCTGCGTGGCTGAGCGCGTTCGGGTCAAAACGGCTTTCCTGCCAGATCAGGCGCGCAAAGAAATGCGGGTCCAGCCGGTGCTCTGTCGCGAAGCGTTCCAGCGCCTGACAGGTGTCATGCACAAAATGCGCTGGCCGGATGCACTGGACATGCCCAAAGGCCCCGGCCGAGCACATCGTCCCGGCCTCTTCTTCAGCCGCCGCCCCATGCACCAGAGCAAGAAACGCCAGGACCTGTACCCACACCCGCATGAGCGCATTAACCGGCGCGGGCGCGCGGCGGTCAACTCACACTTTTATTAGAGGCCCGAGCGTATTAGGTGAGAGGGATATCTTTGACAGGCGGCACCATGTCCTTTTTCGGCAAACTCAAGAACAAGTTGTTCAAATCCTCGTCCAAGCTGGATGAGGGACTGGACGCGATCGTGCAGGATGGCGGCGAGGAAACCGCCCCCGATCTCGCGCCCGAACCGGCAACACCGGCGGTGCCGGAACCGGAACCGACGCCGGAACCGAAGCTGACGCCAAAAGCTGAACCGACGCCGAAACAGGAACCGGCACCAGAGCCGACGCCGGAGCCAATGCCCATAGAGCAGGCCGTTGCACCTGCACCCGCACCCTCAGCAGAGCCTGCGCCGAAAGTAGAACCAGCCCCGTCTCAACCCGCCGCATCGCCAAAACCCGAGGCCGACAAGCCGCGCGCGGGTTTGCTGTCCCGGTTCATGGGCCGGCGGGAGGACAGCGCGCCCGTGGTGCGGCGCGTCTTGGACGACGACATGCTGGAGCAGCTCGAAGAGCTGCTGATCGCCTCGGACATGGGCGTCGATACCGCGCTGCGTGTCACTGCCAACATCGCCGAAGGGCGCTTTGGCAAGAAACTCTCCGTTGACGAGATCAAGCAGGCGCTGGCGACAGAGATCGCCCGCATCATGGAGCCGGTGGCCCGGCCCCTGCCGCTTTATGCCAAGAAACCGCAGGTGGTGCTGGTGGTGGGCGTCAACGGGTCCGGCAAGACCACGACCATCGGCAAGCTGGCCAGCCAGTTCAAGGCAGCGGGCAAGAAGGTCGTGATCGCGGCGGGCGATACCTTTCGCGCGGCGGCGGTGGAACAGCTTCAGGTCTGGGGAGACCGTGCCGATGTGCCGGTGTTGACAGCGCCCGAAGGGTCGGACCCCGCCAGCCTTGCCTTCGACGCCATGACACGGGCGCAGGCGGAAGGCGCGGACCTCCTGATGATCGACACGGCGGGGCGTTTGCAGAACCGCGCCGACCTGATGGAGGAACTGGCCAAGATCGTCCGCGTGATCCGCAAGAAGGACCCCGACGCCCCGCACAACACGCTGTTGGTGCTGGACGCCACCACCGGCCAGAACGCCATCAGCCAGGTCGAGATTTTCCGCAAGCTGTCGGACGTGTCGGGCCTTGTGATGACAAAGCTGGACGGCACCGCAAAGGGCGGTGTTCTGGTGGCGCTGGCGGACAAGTTCGGCCTGCCGATCCATGCCATTGGCGTGGGGGAACAGATCGACGATCTGGCTCCCTTCGACCCCGAGGAATTTGCCGCCGCGCTGACCGGCCTCGAGGGCTGATACCCGCAACTCTGCGGGTCGGCGCGATCAGGGCGGCGGGACGATACCTGTCTTGTGGCCTGTATACGTGACTGATGGCATCAGGTGCGGCGGCTCATCGCCAAGGCCGCGATGCCAGCAAGCAGCATCAACCCGCCAGCGGGCAGTGGGACAGGAGCGATTGGTGTTTTGTCACCGCGAAGCTGAAACGAATACGGATAGCCAGCGTTCTTCTCCAGATCGAAAGTCCCGACGCTCAACGCCCCTCCGCTGTCCGCACCGAACGCGGCAAGATAGAATTCCATCGAGGTGACCTCAGTGTATGCCGAGAGATCGACATCCGCATAAATCCTGGGACTTGCCGAGTCGCCAAAATCGTCGCTCAAAAGCACCGTCGCGGACCCGCCGTTGATCGTGGCCAGAAGCTCGAACTGCCGGGGACCCGTGCTGGACCGGTCCAGCAGGATGTCAAATGCATCGAGGTCATAGGCTTTCGTGCTGCTGAAACTCCAATTCCAGAAATTGCCGTTTGTGATTGCGGCGATGCTGTCGGTGTTCACGCTGCCATCGCCGTTGGTCCAATCACGCCAGTTCCATGTGGAACCGGTATTCGCAACAAGGCCTGACCCGGCCGTCATTTCCGTGGCTGTCACGCCGGTACCCGTCGCGCTTGCGGCAAGGGTCGGCGTGGTCAGGCTGGGGCTTGTGACAAATTCCAGAATGGTTGCGGCCTGCACTGCCGATCCCGCAAACAACAGTGCCGATCCAAGAAATAGATTCTTCATGTCACCTCCCAATTGAGCGTCCTAATAACAGATGGGTAAGCGCCTTCATTGGCCAACTCAAGTCGCTCGCAGGTGTTGTTGAACCCTCCGCGGAGAAAGCGCACAAAAGCGCGGCAACGGAGGAAGAATGTCTCAGTATCTCCTGTCAATCGAAGGCACCGAAAGCGGGCATACACTTGCGCTTGTTCTGGCCCTGCTTGCGGCCTTTCTGCATGCGGTCTTTGGCGCGCTGCAAAAGGGTCGGCACGATCCATGGGTGACGCGCGTCGCCATCGACATCAGCCTTGTGGTCCTGTCCTTTCCGATGCTTTTTCTGGTTCCTTGGCCGGAGCCGCACATGTGGCCGATCTTTGCCGGGATGGTGGTGATCCATTTCATCTACAAGATCCTGCAGGCGATGGCCTACACGCGTGGCGCCTACACGGTTGTCTACCCGGTGGTGCGCGGCACCGGCCCGCTGTTTGCGGTGATCGGTGCGTGGCTGATCTTTGGTGAGAGTTTCACAGCGACGCAGTGGCTGGGCCTTGGTGTCCTGCTGGCGGGGATTTTTGGCCTTGCGGTCTACAACCTGATCTTTCTGGAAACCGCGCGTGAAACGCTTGCCCCGGCGCTGGGCTATGCGTTGGCGACCGGGCTGTTCGTGGCGCTTTACACCACCTATGACGCCTATGGCATCCGGGCGACCGCGGATCCCTTTACCTTTCTGGCGTGGTTCTTTTTCCTCGCGGCGCTGGATTTTCCGATCCTGATGATGGTGACACCGCTGCGCCATCGCCTGTCGGGCGTTGCGCTGCGCCCGCTGATGGCGCGCGGGGTGATCGGAGCGTTGGTCGCCTTTGGATCGTTCGGCGCGGTCATGCTGGCCACGCGGCTGGACAAGGTGGGAGAGGCGGCTGTCCTGCGAGAGACCTCGACGGTTTTCGCCGCCGTCATCGGCTGGCTGGTACTGCGCGAAACCGTGGGACCACGGCGCATCACCTTGATGGCCCTGATCGCCCTTGGTGCGGTCATCGTTGAGGTTGGCGGCTGAAGCGCCTATTTGATGCGGAAACGACAGGAGTTTTCATGGAAACGCAGAAGGTCAATCCGATGGTCAAGACGGCGCTGGAATTCGGCCCGATCCTTGCGTTCTTCGTTGCCTATCTCTGGCTGAAGGACCGGATCTTTACCATCGGCGGCACGGAGTACGAAGGGTTCATCGTGGTCACGGCGGGCTTTATCCCGGTGTTCCTGATCTGCATGGGCATCCTGTGGAAGCTGACCGGGCACCTCAGCCGGATGCAGGTTGTGACGGCGGTACTGATCGTGGTCTTTGGCGGCCTCAGCGTCTGGCTGAACGATGACCGTTTCTTCAAGATGAAGCCGACGCTGATCTACTTGCTGTTTGGCAGTGCGCTGGCCATCGGGCTGATGCGCGGCGAAAGCTGGCTGCAACTGGTGATGGAAGGGCTGGTGCCGTTGAAACAGGAAGGCTGGATGATCCTGACCAAGCGGGTGATGGGCCTTTTCTTTGCCCTTGCGGTGCTGAACGAGTTGATCTGGCGCACCATGCCCACGGAAACATGGGTCTATTTCAAGACCTTCGGCCTGACGGCGGCGGTGTTCCTGTTTTTCATGTTCCAAGGCGGGTTGTTCAAGAAATACGGGACCGAAGAAGAGGCGGAGTGACGCTCTGATCTTGGCCGCGTTGGGGTGTCGTTCCCCAGCAAAGTAACCTGAAAGCCTGCCCAAGGCGCGCTCAACTGCCCCTGTCGATCCGCGTGCTGAGGTGGATCAGGCTTTCCGAGCCCTTGACGCCCTTGGCCTCGCCAATGGCGTCCAGCGTGCGGTCCAGAGCCTCTGTCGTGTCGGAACTGACCACGGCGATCAGATCGAACCGGCCAGAGGTCGTGTGCACGGTTTCGACGGCGCTCAGCGATTTCAACCGGGACAGCACGGCGGCGGTGGCGCGCGGTTCGACTGATATCAACACGGTCGCGCGCAGTTTCGGTCGCAGCTCCGGTCCGCGTTTAAGGGTGTAACCCGCGATGGCGCCACGGCTTTCCAGCCGGTCAAGACGCGCCTGTACGGTGGTGCGGGCAAGGTCCAGTCGCCGCGCCAGATCCGTCACCGATAGCCGGGCGTTTTCCGCCAGTGCCGCGATCAGGGCGCGATCCGTATCGTCAATTTGCAGACTCATTCTGTCATTTTGCCGATTTTTGACTGCGATACGTCCATAGTGCCAAGTGAATTTGACGCGTTCAAGCGGCATTCTGTTTCTGCGAGCGAACAGGAGGCAAAAATAATGGTACTGCAGCAGGCATTTCAGGCGGACCCCGCGCGTTGGATGGCGCGCGAACAGCCCGATGAACCGGTGTTTTTCTTCGATCCCGCGCGGCTGCACACCACGGCCCGGCTGTTTCTGGATCACTTCCCCGGCGAAGTGACCTATGCGGTCAAGGCCAATCCCGATCCCAGCGTTCTGTCCGTTCTGGGGCAGGCGGGGCTGACGGCTTTTGACGTGGCTTCGCCCGAGGAAATGGAACTGGTGCGCGTGGTGATGCCCAAGGCGCATCTGCATTACCACAACCCGGTTCGCGGCAGGTCCGAGATCGAAGCGGCCCGTCGGCATGGCGTCCTGTCATGGTCCGTGGATCGCATGGCGGAACTGGACAAGCTTGGGCGGATCGAGGGGCAGGAAATCGCCGTTCGGCTGAAACTGCCGGTGGCCGGAGCGGCCTATGACTTCGGCTCCAAATTCGGGGCCGACATGGAGGCGGCAGAAACCCTTTTGCGCATTGTGGCCGCGCGTGGCGGCCTGACGTCGATGACCTTTCATCCCGGCACCCAATGCCGCGATGCGGGCGCATGGGTCAGCTATATTCACGCCTGCGCACAAATCGCCACGCGGGCAGAGGTGCGCCTGCACCGGCTGAATGTCGGCGGCGGCTTCCCGGCGCACCGCGAAGATCCCGCGCCGGATCTGCCCGCGCTGTTCGCCCGTATCGAAACGGCTGTCCGCGCGGCCTTTGGCGACGATGCCCCGGCGCTGGTTTGCGAACCGGGCCGCGCGATGGTTGCCGATGCCTTCGAACTGGGCCTGCAGGTAAAGGCGCGCGACGGCGATGCGCTGTACCTAAATGACGGGATCTACGGCGGCCTCAGCGAATGGCGGGATCTTGGCCCCTCGAACCGGATCAGCGCCCTGTCCGCCGACGGGAATCCAAGAACCGGGGAAAGCCGCGCCACCGTCCTCTTTGGCCCGACCTGTGACAGCCTTGACCGCTTGTCAGACCGGGTGAACCTGCCCGGCGACATTGCAGAAGGAGACTATCTTCTGTTCCACGCCTGCGGTGCCTACTCGACAGCCCTGTGCACGCGCTTCAACGGTTATGGCGCCCGCCGGATCGTCACCTTGGCCAGATAACATCGGCGAACGTCCGGGCGCCTCTGGACACCCGCGTCATGCAGTCTAGTGTCCCCGCAAAAGGGACAGGCGCGAAGGAGTTGCCCCATGGACAAATTCGGCAAGAGCCAGCCGGTCACGCGGGTCGAAGATATGCGCTTTCTGACCGGCCAGGGCCGATACGTGGACGATATCGCGCCGGCAGATGCGCTGCGCGCCTATGTTTTCCGCTCACCCGTGGCCCATGCAGAGATCACGACGCTGGACGTCAGCGCGGCACGAGAGGCCGACGGCGTGCACCTTGTGGTGACATCAGAGGATCTGCGGGCCGCCGGGATCGACACCGGCATGACCGGATCGCTAGCGACCAACCGCGATGGCAGCAAGGGCGCCGCGCCCAAACGCCCCGTTTTGGCCGAGGGGCGCGTGCGTTTCGTGGGCGAAGCGGTGGCCGTGGTGGTGGCCGAGACGCTGGAACAGGCGCGCGATGCGGCGGAACTGATCGAGTTCGACTATGACGACCTGCCGGTGAGCATGGCGCTGGAGGCAGGTGGCCCGACAATCCACCCAGAGGCACCGGACAATCGCGGCTATGATTTCGGCATTGGCGACGAGGCCGCGACAGAGGCGGGCTTTGCCAAGGCGGCGCGCATCGTGCAACTGGACATCGGCGACAACCGGGTGATCGTGAACTCGATGGAGCCGCGCGGCGCCTATGCCGAATGGCAGGACGGGCGCGTGCACCTTGCCTTTGGCGGGCAGGGGGTCTGGGGCATGAAGGGCGAATTGGCCCGCACCTATGGGCTGGCGCCCGAGATGATCCGCATCACCAACCCTGATGTGGGCGGCGGCTTCGGGATGAAGGGCTTTCCCTACCCGGAATACTTCGTGCTGCCCCATGCGGCGCGGGTGACGGGGCGGCCGGTGCGCTGGATGTCGGACCGGACAGAGGCGATGCTGTCGGACAACGGCGGGCGTGACCTTGTGACCACCGCCGAACTGGCCTTTGACGAGGGCCACCGGATCCTTGCCTACCGTCTGCACACGCGGTCGAACCTTGGCGCCTACAACGCGCATTTCGGGCAGATGATCCAGTCGCAGCTGTTTTCACGCGTGCTGACCGGGCCCTATGACATTCAGGCCGCCTATTACCGGGCAGAGGGGTTTTATACCAACACGACCCAGATGGACGCCTATCGCGGTGCCGGACGGCCCGAGGCGATCTATGTGATGGAACGCGCGATGGACCGCGCGGCAAGAGAGTTGGGCGTCGATCCGCTGGAACTGCGGCGGATCAACTTCATCAAGCCGGATCAGTTTCCTTACAAGACCGTCACCGGTGAATCCTATGACGTTGGCGAATTCACGCGGGTCATGTCGCGCGGGGCGCAAACGGCGGACATGGCGGGCTTTGCCGCCCGTCGCGCGGCGTCCGAGGCTGCGGGCAAACTGCGCGGATTGGGGATTTGTTATTACATCGAGTCCATCCTCGGGCAGCCGCATGAGGATGTGAAAGTGGAATTCACCGAAGACGGGGGTGCCCGGATCTATGTCGGGACACAGTCGAACGGGCAGGGGCATGAGACCGTGTTCCGCCAGTTCCTCGCCGATCAGACAGGCATTTCGGCGGACCGGATCGAGGTGGTGCAGGGCGACAGTGACCTGATCCCCGCGGGCGGCGGCACCGGTGGGTCGCGCTCCGTGACGGTGCAGGCGAACGTCACCCTGCAGGCGGTCAGCCAGATGGTGGCGGGCTTTTCCGAATTTCTGGCCGGTGAGATGGGTGTCGCGCCGGAGGCGGTGACATTCGACGATGAGACATTCCGCGCCGAAGGGTCCAACGTCACCCCGACCATGCTGGAGGCCGCGCAGATGGCACGGGAGGCGGGGCGCGACGACCTGCTGGTCTGGCAGACCAATGCGCCGCTTCCGGGCCGGTCCTACCCCAACGGCGTGCACATGGCTGAGGTCGAAATCGACCCGGAAACCGGGCAGGTCGTCTGTGACCGCTACAATGTGGTCGATGATTTCGGCAACCTCATCAATCCGATGCTGGCCGAGGGGCAGGTGCACGGCGGTGTTGCGCAGGGGCTGGGTCAGGCGCTGATGGAGCACGTAGTCTTTGACGAGGACGGGCAATTGCTCACGGCCTCTTTCATGGACTACGCGATGCCGCGCGCCGACACTATGCCCATGATCGGATTCGAAACAGAGCCGGTGCCCTCGACCGCCAATCCCATGGGGATGAAAGGCTGTGGTGAGGCCGGGACCGTGGGCAGTATGGCCGCGGTGTCGAACGCGGTGCAGGACGCGCTTTGGGCGCGGGGAATCAGGCAAGTGGACATGCCCTTCACGCCGGCGCGCGTCTGGGCCATGCTGGAAGGTGATGCGATCGCGGCTGAGTGACAGGTTGTTTGGGTGGCTTCGGCGTCGTCCGTCCGGGGATCACTCGGCCTATGCGCGACGCCGGGGACCGGTCGATCATGTCATCATCCTTGATGGCACCATGTCCTCGCTCAATCCCGGGCATGAGACCAATGCCGGGCGCACCTATATGCTGTTGCGCGAGGTTGGCCATGCCTCGGTCTTTTACGAGGCCGGGGTGCAGTGGACGGACTGGAGCCGGACGCCGGACGTGGCGCTGGGCCGGGGAATCAACCGGCAGATCCGCCGTGCCTATGGTTATCTGGCCTCGCGCTACCGCGAAGGGGACCGGATTTTCCTGATGGGCTATTCGCGCGGCGCCTACGCCGTGCGGTCCCTTGCGGGGATCATCGACATGGTGGGTCTGTTGCGGGCTGACGCGGCGACCGAACGCAACATCCGCCAGATCTATCGCCTGTATCAATACACGCCCGGTGGGGATGCGGCCCGCGCCTTTGCCGCGCGTCACTGCCATCCAAGCGCGCCGATCGAGATGGTGGGCGTCTGGGACACGGTCAAGGCGCTGGGCCTGCGTCTGCCGCTGCTGTGGCGGCTGACCGAACCGTCACATGACTTTCACAACCATGCGCTTGGATCGTCGATCCGGCACGGTTTTCATGCGCTGGCGCGGGACGAAACCCGCGCCGCCTTTGGACCGGTGATGTGGAATTGCCCGCCGGGCTGGGCGGGCAAGGTGGAGCAGGTCTGGTTCCGTGGCACTCATGGCGATATCGGCGGACACCTTGGCGGGCATGAGGCGGCGCGCCCGCTGGCCAACATTCCTCTGGTCTGGATGCTGGAAAAGCTGGAGAGCTGCGGCGTGATTCTGCCCGATGGCTGGCGCACGCGGTTCCCCTGCGACCCGGAGGCGCCTTCGGTCGGGACGTGGATGGGGCTGGGCAAGCTGTTTGTCATGCGCCAAGCCCGCGCCGTGGGCCGCGATCCATCAGAACGCCTGCACGAAACCGTCGTACAGGCCGAAGAGCAGAAAGTCGGCGAGGAAGAAGTGGTTGGCTGACTTGCCGACCGCCTGATGAGGCGGTTTTCGAGCAATTGAGGTCAGTCAAGCAAAATGTTCACGAATTCTTTACGGGGGTTTAAACTGTGGCATTGACGCCTATTTCTCTATCAGGCCGCAGGGACGGAACCCCTGCGAGACCTTCACTGTCCCTCGTTCCGTGACTTGCGCCCGGGTGTATGCCCGGGCGCTTTTTCTTTTTCGCGGGGCCGTGTAGTCCTGTGGCATGACCTACGCCGACTCCTTCCTCAAAGACGTCCTGACGCGGACAAAGACCGTCGCCGTTGTCGGTGTTTCCCCCAATTCGGTGCGGCCCAGCTACTACGTGGCGCGCTACCTGTCGCTGAAGGGGTTCACGGTGATCCCGGTGAACCCGGTGCACGCGGGCAAGGTGCTGTTCGGGCGTGAGGTTGTTGCCACCTTGGCGGATTGCCCCGACACGGTGGACATGGTCGATATCTTTCGCCGGTCCGAACACGTGCTGCCCATCGTCGAGGACGCGCTGGAGGTCTTTCCCAAGCTGAAAACCGTCTGGATGCAGATCGGCGTGGAAAATGCCGAGGCGGCGGCGCTGGCCGAGGCGCGCGGCGTCGATGTGATCCAGAACCGCTGCCCCAAGATCGAATATCAGCGTCTGTTCGGAGAACTGCGCATGGGCGGTTTCAACACCGGTATCATTTCGTCCAAATTGTAAGGCGCGGGCCGGACGGACGCTGTTTCGCGCGTGCCGCGCGAAAGGCGCCCCGCCCGCCGTCCCGCTCTGCCGCGCCTAGCGGCGGCTGAGCGCGCCATGGGCAAAGACGAGTTTTTCACGCATCTGCGGCGTCAGGACAAAGGGATAGAGATCCGGCAGGTCCAGCGCCCGGTTCACATGGGTGACGGCAAGAGACAGGCGGATGGCATGGTCCAGAACGCGGGCGGCATCGGTTTCTGCGTACGCGTCATAGCCGGACGACGGCCCTTCGGGCAGGGCCAGGTGTACTGCCGCGGCGCTGTCCGCGATGTCCACCAGATGCAGCAGATGTGCCACCGTCTCAGCCCAGTCTTCGTGCGGATGTGCCGTGGCATAGCTGGTCACATGTGCGTCCGAGGGCGAGGATGGCCGCGCGTAGTGCGCTTTCAGCGCTGCGCCGTAATCGCGCTGTTCGTTGCCGAAAAGGCTGCGAAAAGAGTCCACGAATTCAGGTTCGACAGACAGCCTCTCGAACAGGTAATGCGCCACTTCGTGACGCATATGGCCCAGCATGGTTCGATAGAGTTCGCCCATGTCCGCCCGCAATTCGGCGCGAACGGCCTCGTTCGCCTCGCTGACGTTGATGGTGATGACGCCATTGGCATGGCCCATGGTCACCTGCATTTCGCCATGCGCGGTTTCTTCGGAAAGCAGGCGAAAGACCGGGCGCGGTCCGGGGTCGGCATCGGTGAACCAGCCCCATCGGCCAAGGTTGGCCAGCATCCAGCGTTTCGCGCCCTCGGTTCCCGCCCAAAGCGGCAGATTGTCCGTTTCGCGCAGATCGGGAATCGTCCCGGTCATCGCGCAGGAACGGCAGAGCCCATCGGCGTTGTCCGGTTCGGGAATCCAGTTGCAGGAGATTTTTGAAAACCGGGCGCAGCGCTCCGAGGTTGCGATCATGACTTGCCGTTCGGGATCAAACCCGATGTCCTGCCCGCAAGCACATTGGTGATTGTCGAACCACAGCGGGGTCTTACACCCGGGGCAATGGAATACCTGCATGGATCACCTTTCGCGTTTCGTGCGCCCGGATAACGCATCCTGGACGGATTGGTTGCGGCAGACGGGAAAAATCAGCCCTGTCGCGCCGCCTTTTCCGCCAGACCAGAGGTGCTTTGACGCCGCGCAAGTTCCGCCATCACATCAGCAAGTGGCACGTCGCGGGATTTTAGCATCACCAGCAGGTGAAAGAGCACGTCGGCGGCCTCAGACGTCAGCTTCTCGCGGTCGTTCTTCACCGCTTCGATGATGGCCTCCACGGCCTCTTCACCGAATTTCTCCGCGCATTTTTCCGGGCCCTTGGCCAACAGCTTGGCGGTCCAGCTCTCGTCCGGCGAGGCGGCGGCGCGGGTGGCGACGATCTGTTCGAGGTCTTCAAGGGTCATGGCGGCTCCGTTACAGGCGGCTGTCCGTGGTCAGGATAAGATCGATCAGCGTCCAGAGTTGCGGTTCCATCGGGGTGCCCTGCACCTGGGCGCGGTTCAGCGGGCTGAAGACCAGCCGCAATTGCGGGACATCCTTTTCCGGCCAGTCGAGCAGGCTGGGCCCGTCGCGGGAGATGCCCACGCGCAGGCCCCAGCGTTCGTCCGGTCCGGCGCTGTCGGTCCAATCGCCGATATAAAGCTGTACCAGCGGCAGGTGATCCGACGCACCATGCGTCGCGGCGACGGTGTACCACCCGGCGGACATCTCCCCCACCTCCAGGTGCCCCGTGACGACAGTTGTCGGCGCGCCGCAGCAGTTGCAGTTCGCCTGTTCTGTCTCCCCTTCGCGCAGGGTGACGTCTGAGCCGTCAGAGATCACGGCCGCAGGCTCATAGGCGGACCGGGATGCCGGCGGCGGCCATATGCGCTTTGGCCTCGCCGATGGTGAAGGTGCCGAAGTGAAAGATCGAGGCCGCAAGCACGGCGCTGGCATGGCCTTCGGTCACGCCTTCGACAAGGTGGTCCAGCGTGCCGACGCCCCCGGAGGCAATCACGGGTATGTCCACCACATCGGCAATGGCGCGGGTCAGGGGCAGGTTGAACCCCGCCTTGGTCCCGTCACGATCCATCGAGGTCAGCAGGATTTCCCCGGCGCCCTTGGCGGCGATGGTGCGGGCAAATTCCACCGCGTCGATGCCTGTAGGTTTGCGCCCGCCGTGGGTAAAGATTTCCCAGCGTCCCGGCTCCACCGTCTTGGCGTCGATAGCGCAGACGATGCACTGGCTGCCGAACTGGTCGGCGGCCTCGGCCACAACGTCGGGATTGGCGACGGCGGCGGAGTTGAAGGACACCTTGTCGGCCCCCGCCAGCAGTAGGGCGCGCACATCAGCCACGGTGCGCACGCCGCCGCCCACGGTCAGCGGGATGAAACACTGCTCGGCGGTGCGGGTGACCACGTCGAACATGGTGCCGCGGTTTTCGTGCGTGGCATGGATGTCGAGGAAACAGATCTCATCCGCGCCGGCGGCGTCATAGGCGCGGGCGGCATCCACCGGATCGCCCGCATCGCGCAGATCGACAAAGTTGACGCCTTTGACCACGCGGCCATCGGCCACGTCGAGACAGGGAATGATGCGGGTCTTCAGCATGGCCGGAACTCACGTGGGGATCACCGGGTTGTTTATGGGCAAATGCCCCGACATGCCAGAGGCTGACAGCGGGAAAGCGGGTAAAGGAGTTTTCAAAATGCGTGGACTGATGACAGCGGCAGCGGTGATGCTGGCCGGGTTGCCGGGATTGGCGGCCGCCGAGACGATAAGGATCAAGGCCGAGGGTGCGGTGCCGGAGGTGACGGATGCGCTGGAGGCCGCCGTCGAAGGGGCAGGGGCCACGGTCTTTGCCCGGGTCGACCACGCGGCAGGGGCGGCCAAGGTCGATATGCAGCTAGCCCCGGCGCAACTGCTGATCTTCGGCAATCCGGCGCTTGGCACCCCCGCCATTCAGGACAACATCGAAGCAGGGCTGCATCTGCCGCTCAAGGTTCTGGTTTATAGCGACAACGCGGGGCAGACTTGGCTGACCTATGAGGACCCGGCCGGAACGGTGGGTGCTTTGGAGGGCGTGGCGGGCGATGCGCCCTACCTGGCCAAGATGCAAGGCGCGCTGAAGAAACTGACCGGCGCGGCGGCTGGGGACTGAACGATCAGCCCTTGAGCGCCTCCAGCGCCTCCTTGAGATCAATTGCACCGTCATAAAGCGCGCGGCCCGAAATCGCGCCGTTCAGTGGTGCGCCGCAGTCGCGCAGCGCCTTGAGATCCTTGATCGACGATACCCCGCCCGAGGCAATCACCGGGATGGTCACGGCATTGGCCATTGCGGCGGTTGCCTCGACGTTGGGGCCCTGCATCGCGCCGTCGCGGTTGATGTCGGTGTAGATGATCGCGGCGACGCCTGCGTCCTCGTAGCTGCGCGCAAGCTCGATGGCGTCGACCTTCGTTACTTCGGCCCAGCCCTTGGTCGCCACGCGACCATCCTTGGCGTCGATCCCCACGGCGACTTGCCCGGGGAAGGCGCTGGCCGCTTCGCGCACCAGTTCGGGGCGTTCCACCGCCACGGTGCCAAGGATCACGCGAGACAGCCCCTTGGACAGCCACATCTCGATCGTGGCCATGTCGCGGATGCCACCGCCCAACTGGGTGGGCGTATTGGTTTGTCTCAGGATTGCCTCGACGGCAGCGGCGTTGACAGGCTCGCCCGCGAAGGCGCCGTTAAGGTCGACAAGGTGCAGCCACTCGCACCCCTTGGCCACAAACTCCAACGCCTGCGCGGCAGGGTCGTCATTGAAGACCGTCGCTTTGTCCATGTCGCCGCGCAGCAGGCGCACGGCCTTGCCGTCCTTCAGGTCGATCGCGGGATAAAGGATCATTTCTGCTGCCCTTCCAGTCTTTTATCGCGCCTTATTATGACGCAACGATAGACGCAAGACGACCTCGCGTCATGCTTGAAGATGCGTCAGCCCCCCTCACACAGTGGATTGTGTTCGAAAGGGAGGAGTTGAACATGAAAACAACGATGATTGCGGCGGTTTTGGGCATGATCGCGATGCAGGTCGCAGCCGATCCGGTCGAAGGCGTGTGGAAGACACAGCCCGATGATGGCAGCTATGCCCATGTCACCATGAAACCCTGCGGCGGGAACTACTGCGGCGTGATCTCACGCACCTTCAACGGGCAGGGTGAGTACAATTCTGCCAACAAGGGCAAGACCTTGGTGATCGACATGGCGCCGCAGGGCGGCGGCAAGTACGAGGGCAAGGTCTGGCGTCCGTCCAACAACAAGATCTACCTCGGCAAGATGACCCTCAGCGGCAACAGCCTGAAACTGCGCGGCTGCGTTGCGGGCGGCTTGCTCTGTTCGAAACAGGATTGGACCCGGGTTCAGTGATCCGAACGGGCGCGGCAGGGACCGCGCCCTTTTTCGTCAGGGACGCCAGTTCAGGAAATTGGCGATCATGCGCAGGCCCGGTCCGGCGCTTTTTTCCGGGTGGAATTGCAGGCCGATCCGGTTGTCCCTAGCGACGATGGCGGTGACATCGCCGCCATAGTCCACATGCGCCACCCGCTGTGTCGGATCGTTCAGCCGCATCTGGTAGGAGTGCACGAAATAGGCGTGCTCGCCACTGTCGATCCCCTCCAGCAGCGGGTGGGGCCGGTCGATCACCAGGTCATTCCACCCCATGTGCGGCACTTTCAGGGACTTGTCAGCGGGGGCGATCAGTTCGACCTCGCCGTCGATCCAGCCAAGCCCGGGGGTTTCGCTGTATTCATGCCCCTTGCGGGCCATCAACTGCATGCCGACGCAGATGCCAAGAAAGGGGCGCGCCTTGACCTCGACCGCCTCGATCATCGCATCGAAACAGCCCGAGGCGCGCAGCGCCGCCGCACAGGAGGGAAAGGCGCCGTCACCGGGCAGCACGATCCGGTCCGCCCGCGCCACAACATCGGGGTCGTCCGTCACGCGGACGTCGCCCGCGCCGGTCTCAACGGCCATCTTCTGAAAGGCCTTTTCGGCGGAATGCAGGTTTCCGCTTTCGTAGTCGATGATCGCCGTCAGCATCGCGGTCTCCCTTGGTCGGGCGCTAGGTCGCGCAAAGGGCAGGGCAGGTCAAGGCCGCCTAGAGCGCGCCCTTGGTCGAAGGCACCGCATCCGCCTTGCGCGGGTCGGTCTCCAGCGCGTCGCGCAGGGCACGCGCCACGGCCTTGAAAGCCGCTTCTGCGATGTGGTGGCTGTTGACGCCATGCAACTGGTCGACGTGCAGGGTGATGCCGCCGTGGGTACTGAACGCCTGAAAGAACTCGCGCACCAGTTCGGTGTCGAAACTGCCGATCTTCTGCGTCGGCATGTTCACGTTCCAGATCAGGAAAGGACGCGCCGACAGGTCCAGCGCCGCACGCACCAGCGCATCGTCCATCGGCAACAGACAGGAGCCGTAGCGCACGATACCCTTCTTGTCGCCCATGGCGCGGCTCAGTGCCTGGCCCAGCGTGATGCCCACGTCCTCGACCGTGTGGTGATCGTCGATGTGCAGGTCGCCCTTGGCGCGCACGGTCATGTCGATCAGCGCGTGGCGCGACAGCTGGTCCAGCATGTGGTCAAAAAAGCCGACGCCGGTCTGGTTGTCATAGGTTCCGGTGCCGTCGAGGTTCACCTCGACGGTGATCTCGGTCTCGGCGGTCTTGCGGGTGATTGTGGCGGTGCGCATGGGTATCCCCTTGAGGTTGGCACCTTTTAGGCCGGGCACCGCCGAAGGCCAAGTGGCCGCGCACCGGATTTCCGGGCTTGTGCGCAAGCGGCAACTGCGTTTGCCCCGCAGGGCCAAGCCGGATGTCAGATCCTGCAAGCCCCGCTCATCCGGGAACACATGCCCTAGACAGGACATCCAATGTGTTGGCATCCGGGAAATTGCCCCCGGCCCAGTACACGCCTGTCGCCATCCGCAGTTTCGTGGTGACGAAACGATACTCCTGCCCAAGATGTCGTCGCGGATCGACGGGGAGCGCGACGGCCATGCGAAGGTCGTGGCCATTGCTCTCTTCGGCCAGGATATCCGCCTTTGCCATCGCAAAGCTCTCACGGCCGATGCGGATGTGCATGTCGTTATACATGAACGCGTCATGCTCGAACGGTGCGAAAACCAATTCGGATCTCGGGGCAGAGGCACGGTCGGCCTCGGGCACGGCGTTCAGCCTTGTGACGGTCAGGACCCAGTGATCGGGGGACTGGCGGCAGTGCAGCTGGATGTAGCGTTCGACCCGCCGGGCGTCGTCATACACGGTCCATTCCACGCCAAGTCCGCCCTCAAGGATCCTGGGGGTCGCCTCGCTTTGCGAGCGTGTGGTGACAAGGCGAAATTCGCTCAGTTCCGGCTGTGAAAAGAAGTACATGTCGTCTTCGGCCGCCGTGCTGGCAAGGGACAGAACACGCGGGTCGACGCCCATATCCTGCACATAGATCAAAAGCTGCCCCATGATCTGCTGCGTGGCGGCGGACGGGATTTCATTGCCCGTCCGGGTGTAAAACCGGTGCATTCCCAGCCGTCCGGGAAGCGGAACAAAGACATTGGCGTCCGGCAAATCGATCCTGCGAGCCTCTCCGCCCATGAACGCAAAGGCGCAGGCGCTTTCGCAACTGCCTTCGATGACATTACTGAAGGTGCCGAAGTCATCCTTCACGGTGGTGCCAACGCCTGTCAGATGGCCGCGTTCCCGCAGGATCCTGCCAAATCGCAGGGCCGCGCCAAGATCCCCGCCGGGGGAGTTGAAGACCACCAACCGCGCGAACTTTCCCTCCATGAATTGCGTAAAGTCGTCGGGAGTGGAGACAACAATCTCGCCTTCGGCCACGACCCACGCGCATTCGGCGCAATTGCCGCCATTTCCGGCAAGCCGGAAGGACATCTCATCGGCCAGCACGGGAGAGGCGCAGATCAGGAACAGGAGCGCGCAGAAAACGTGTTTCATCGAAAAAGTCTCCGGTAAAATAATGTCTCGAAGACTACTTTGGGTTGCAGATTCTGTAAACTGCGGCGCGTGGGGAAGTAGGCGCGCCCGTCAGTCTCCGCAGGCGCGCTGCAGGGCATCCAGCGTTTACGCGTCGGGAAACTGTCGGGAAACTGCCCGCCGCCGGACAGAACGCTGCGTTCGCGCGGCAGATCGTTGCTTTCACAAATGAAACGCGTTTCGGGATGGTTTTTCAGGTTCGGAGGCAGACCAACAGTCATCCAATGAGCCTGCCATCAATGCCGTGGTCGATACCGACGCAAATGCCGCCTTTCGAGGCGTGCTTGAAGCTCGTCGGCTCGGCCCCGGCGACGCCGGCGACGGCACGGATTCCGATTGGAACTGAATTCCCCGGTGTCAGGAACAGGTGTGACGCTAATTAGCGCCGCATACCCTGTAAACCGAAGAGAGTGACAGATGGAGCGGGCGAGGCGATTCGAACGCCCGACCCTAACCTTGGCAAGGTTATGCTCTACCCCTGAGCTACGCCCGCGAAACCATCTTGTCTGTCTGATCTTCCTGTGTCTGACGGTGGGTGCCCGTCCAGAAAGATCGGTCCATTTGGAGCGGGCGAGGCGATTCGAACGCCCGACCCTAACCTTGGCAAGGTTATGCTCTACCCCTGAGCTACGCCCGCGCACCAAATGGTGAGCGGCGATTTAGCCTCTACCGCGGGGGGGCGCAAGAGGAAAATTCGCGCGGCCCGCCGGATTTGTGCAATGCTCCGCGCAGGGGCGACCCGGGGCAGGGACGTCGGAACAGGTCCGTTACCCATGATGGCCGAGGGGCGTGTCGCGGGGCCAGGTTCAGGCCGGGCGGGCGAATTCGATCAGGTCCCAGCGATTGCCGAACGGGTCACAGAAAACGGCCACGGTGCCATAGGGCTCATGGCGCGGCGGCTCTTCGAAACTGACGCCAGCGGCGCTCAGCCGGGCATGGTCCCGCGCAAAATCATCCGTCTGCAGGAACAGCCAGACCCGACCGCCGCCCTGTTTGCCGATGAAAGCAGCCTGCTCCCCCTTGGCCTCGGCCAGCAGGAACGCGGTCTGCGCGCCTGTCGGGGCCACCCGGACCCAGCGTTTGCCGCCGCCAAGATCGGTGTCTTCGAGCAGGTCAAACCCCATCTGCCCAACGAAAAAGTCCAGCCCCGCCTCATAGGTGGGGACAAGGATCGACAGCAGGGCGAGATGCAGGCTCATTGCCAGATCGCCGGAACGGGACGCGGCACAAGGGTCGCACGCAACGCGCTGGCCAGCGGCTCTTCGATCCCTTTCAGGCGCGCGCGGGTGGTGAAATAGCCGTAATAGCGGCCATCCTCGGCCTGCACCGCCCAATCCGCGATCTCGGGGTTGAGGAAACTGATCCACGATCCCAACCGCTTGCCCGGCATGAAGCGCGGATGCCCGGCGATCCGGCCGCGATAGCCCTTGCCGTCCCGGCGGATATTGTCGACCCAGACAAATTCCACCGGCTTTCCGGGGGCGTTCACGAAGACCGCCACATAAAGCGCAAGCGATGGAGAGAACCGGCCACCGCTTTTTTCCGTTCCGGCCAGAGCGGCGGGCAGGGTGGCCCGTGCCGCCGAAAAGGCGCGGTTCAGCGCCGGGTCAGAGCTGCGCACCCGCAGCGTGGGCAAAACGCCCGGTGGCAGCGCGTCTTCGGGAATGATGTGGATCGGGCCGGGGTGGTCATACACCTGCGCCAGCGCCTCCTGCCGGGCCTCTTCCAACGCGTCGAGGCGCATCTGTTCCTGCGTCATCGTCTGCGCATGGGCGATGGGGGCCAGCGCGGCACAGGCGCAGAGCACGGCGATCACCCGTCTAAACAGCATGCGGGAATCCTTCCCAGAATCGGAATTGGCAGCGCTGCACAGCATAACCGCCCAAAGACCATGCGGCAACGTCGCGGTTTTTATCCGAAATTTCGCTTGTCCACAGGTGCGGACCGACTCAGCGCCAGGCCTCCGGCAGCGGGTCCGGTGTCAGCAGATCCTGCACGGCCTGCGCCTGTGCAGGCTCCAGCGTCTTCAACAGCACCCGCGTCGTGTAATGGCCGTACATCAATCCGCTGGTGTCCAGAACGCTCCAGTCGACGATCTGCGCCCGGTCGAACCGGACCGCATCGCCCAGCCGCGTGCCCTTGAGATAGGCCGGGGCATTGGCGACCGTTCCGGCATAGCGGCCATCCTCGATGCTCAACTGGTCAACCCAGAGCATCTCTTCTTCGATATCAAGGTGTTGGATGGGGATCTTTATCTTCAGGTTCAAGGCCGGGTGGATCCGCCCCTTGTCATCCGTCAACTGCGACAGGGCCAGGTCCAGCTGGGTGCGCGCCTCTTCCATGGCGGCGCGCATCCCGTCTTCATCGGCGGTAAAGGGCAGGCCCTGCGCAGGGGCCGCTGTCGCCAGCGCCCCCCACAGCAACAGGGTCAGGACCCGCGCCGCCGTCATTCCAGTTCGACCAGCAGGTCCTTGGCGTCGATCTGGCCGCCGGGTGTGACGTGGACGGCCTTGACGGTGCCATCGCGTTCGGCGTGCAGGCCGGTTTCCATCTTCATCGCTTCGATGGTCAGCAGCAGGTCGCCCACCTTGACCTCCTGCCCGACAGAGACCGCCACGGTCGCAACCACCCCCGGCATCGGCGCGCCGACGTGGTTCGGATTTCCCAGTTCCGCCTTGGGACGGGCGACGGTCTTGGCCTTGGCATCGCGGTTGGGCACGCGGATCGTCCGCGGCTGGCCGTTCAGCTCGAAGAAAACCTTCACGTCGCCGTCTTCTTGGGTTTCACCCACCGCCTGCAGGCGGATTTCCAGCGTCTTGCCCGGGTCGATCTCGGCGGTGATCTCCTCGCCCGGCTCCATGCCGTAAAAGAAGGTCCGCGTCGGCAAGGTGCGCACCGGGCCATAGGTCTCGTGCCGCGCCGCGTAGTCGGTAAAGACCTTGGGATACATCAGGTAGCCGTTCAGGTCCTCGTCATCGAACACCGTGTCTTCGAACTTGGCGGCCAGTTCCTTGCGCGCCACGTCGATGTCGATGGGCGCGGCCTTCAGGCCCGGGCGATCGGTGAACGGCCTTTCGTCCTTCAGGATCTTTTTCTGGATCTTCTTGGGCCATCCACCGGGAGGCTGGCCAAGGTTGCCCTTCATCATGTCGATGACTGAGTCGGGAAAGCTGACGTCCCGCTTCGGATCCTCGACATCGGCACGGGTCAGCCCCTGGCTGACCATCATCAGCGCCATGTCACCAACGACCTTGGAAGAGGGGGTCACCTTCACGATATCGCCGAACATCTGGTTCACATCGGCATAGGTCTGCGCCACCTCGTGCCAGCGTTCCTCAAGGCCAAGGCTGCGCGCCTGCGCCTTGAGGTTGGTGAACTGGCCGCCCGGCATCTCGTGCAGGTAGACCTCGGAGGCGGGCGCCTGCATGCCGGATTCAAAGGCGGCGTACTGGCCGCGCACGGCCTCCCAGTAATTGCTGATCTCGCGGATGGCCGCGATGTCCAGCCCGGTGTCACGCTCGGTGAACCGCAGGCCCTCGACGATAGAGCCCAGCGTCGGCTGCGAGGTGTTGCCCGACAGCGCGTCCATCGCCCCGTCAACCGCATCCACACCCGCGCGCACGGCCTCCATGATGGTAGCGATTGCCGCACCAGAGGTGTCATGCGTGTGGAAGTGGATCGGCAGGCCGACCTCTTCCTTGAGGGTCTTGATCAGCTGCGCCGCGGCGTTGGGCTTCAACAGGCCCGCCATGTCCTTGAGGCCAAGGATGTGAGAGCCCGCATCGCGCAGCTCCTTGCCCATGGCGACATAGTATTTCAGGTCATACTTGGCGCGGTCCGGGTCCAGCACGTCGCCGGTGTAACAGACCGTGCCTTCCAGCACCTTGCCGGTTTCCAGCACCGCGTCCATCGCCACGCGCATGTTCTCGACCCAGTTGAGCGAGTCGAAGACGCGGAACACATCGACACCGGTTTCCGCCGCCTGTTTGACAAAGAACTGCACCACGTTGTCGGGGTAGTTGGTATAGCCCACCCCGTTGGCACCGCGCAGCAGCATCTGCGTCATCAGGTTGGGCATCGCGGCGCGCAGGTCGCGCAACCGCTGCCAGGGGCATTCCTGCAGGAACCGGTAGGCCACGTCAAAGGTGGCGCCACCCCAGCATTCGACGCTGAACAGCTGCGGCAGCTTGTGGGCGTAGGCGGGCGCCACCTTGATCATGTCATGGCTGCGCATCCGCGTCGCCAACAGCGACTGGTGGCCGTCGCGCATGGTGGTGTCGGTGATCAGCACCTGTTTCTGCGCCGCCAGCCAATCGGCCACCGCCTGGGGGCCTTTTTCGTCCAGCAGGTTTTTCGTCCCCGGCGGCGGTGTCTCCAGCGGCACCTTGGGCGCGCGGGCCGGTTTCAGGTCCGGGTGCGGCATCGCGCGGCCCTGCACCTCGGGGTGGCCGTTCACGGTGATGTCTGCGATATAGGTCAGCACCTTGGTGCCGCGGTCTCGCCGCTTCTGAAAGTTGAACAGCTCCGGCGTCGTATCGATGAACTTCGTCGTGTACTGGTTGTTCAGGAAAGTCGGATGTTTCAGCAGGTTGATCACGAACTCGATGTTCGTGGTCACACCCCGGATGCGGAATTCGCGCAGGGCGCGGTCCATGCGGCGGATCGCCTGTTCCGGGGTCGGCGCCTTGGCCGTGACCTTGACCAGCAGCGAATCGTAAAAGCGGGTGATGACGCCGCCCGCGTAGGCCGTGCCGCCGTCCAGACGGATGCCCATGCCGGTGGCAGAGCGGAACGCGGTGATGCGACCGTAATCGGGGATGAAGTTGTTCGACGGATCCTCTGTGGTGATCCGGGTCTGCAGCGCATGGCCGTTCAGGCGAATGTCGTACTGGCTGGCCTTGCCGGTGGCTTCGGCAAGTGATTTGCCCTCGGCGATCAGGATCTGCGCCTGCACGATGTCGATGCCGGTCACTTCCTCTGTGACGGTGTGCTCCACCTGCACGCGCGGGTTCACTTCGATGAAGTAGAACTTGCCCGAATCCATATCCATCAGGAATTCGACGGTGCCGGCGCATTCATAATTCACATGGGCACAGATCTTGCGGCCCAACTCACACAACTCTTCGCGCTGCGCCTCCGAGAGATAGGGGGCAGGCGCCCGTTCCACGACCTTCTGGTTTCGCCGCTGGACCGAGCAGTCGCGTTCGTAAAGGTGATAGATGTTGCCCATCTTGTCGCCAAGGATCTGCACCTCGACGTGGCGAGCCCGCAGGATCATCTTCTCCAGATAACCCTCACCGTTGCCAAAGGCGGCCTCGGCTTCGCGTCGGCCTTCCATCACCTTGTCCTTCAGCTCTTTCGGGCCTTCGATCGGGCGCATGCCCCGGCCGCCGCCCCCCCATGAGGCCTTGAGCATCAGGGGATAGCCGATCTCCTCGGCCTCCTTGGCGATGGCGTCGAAATCGTCGCCCAGCACCTCGGTCGCCGGGATCACCGGAACGCCGGCCTTGATCGCCACCTTGCGGGCGCTGGCCTTGTCGCCAAGGGCGCGCATGGTTTCCGCCTTTGGCCCGATGAAGGTGATGCCCGCGGCCACGCAGGCATCCACGAAATCGGGGTTTTCCGACAGCAGGCCATAGCCCGGGTGAATCGCGTCCGCGCCCGAGGCCTTGGCGACACGGATGATTTCCTCGATGGAGAGATAGGCCTGAACCGGACCCAGACCCTCGCCGATGCGGTAAGCCTCGTCCGCCTTGAAGCGGTGCAGCCCCAGCTTGTCTTCTTCGGCGAAGACGGCGACCGTCTTCTTTCCCATCTCGTTCGCCGCCCGCATGATGCGGATTGCAATCTCGCCCCGGTTCGCAACCAGGATCTTTTCGAAATCAGCCATGTGTCGAGGGTCCTTCTCCGGCACAGATGCGCGATTTTTTCGCAATATTGTTACTTTGATGCCGTGCCGCGCCGCAGCGCAAGGGGTATTTGCAAATTATTCGGGAGAGAGGGTCGCGTTTGCAAAGTTTGAATAGAGAGCGTTCTTCGGTGCCCGGGATTCTGCAACGCGGCAAGCCTGTTCAGACCTCTGCCATTCCGCGCAGATCGACAGGACGCGACACGCCAAGCTGGCCGATGTTGGCCACCAGATCGCGGCGCAGCATCTCGATCAGATGCTCCGGTCCGCGGGGCCCCAGCGCGCAGACCGCGTAATGCCAGGCCCGCCCCATCATGACGAAATCCGCCCCCAGCGCCATGGCCCGCAGGATGTCCAGCCCGCCTTCGATGCCGCTGTCAAAGATCACCGGCAGGCTTGTTGCCGCACGGACCTGCGGCAGGTAATCGGCGGCCCCCCGCGCCCCGTCGAACTGCCGCCCGCCGTGATTCGAGACCCAGACCGCATCAACGCCCTCGGCCTCCAGCTTTGCGGCGTCCTCGGCCCGCAGCACCCCCTTGACCACCAGCGGCCCGGTCCAATGGGCGCGCAGCCAGCGCAGGTAATCCCAATCCGGCGCGGTGCGCAGCAGATAGCCGATGTGCTCTGTCGGGTCCCGGCTGGCCGTATCCTGCGTGTAGCGGTCCAGCGTCTTCATCCGTGGCATCCCGGCCTGCACCCGCGCCAGGGACCAGGCAGGCCGCAGCGCACATTGCAGCGCGATGCGCGGCGTCAGGCGCGGCGGCTGCACCAGCCCGCCTTTCACCTGCCGTTCCCGGCGCGAGGCGACCGGCACATCCACCGTCAGCACCAGCACGTGAAACCCGCTGGCCTTTGCCCGCGCCAGCATATCTTTGCGCATCTCGGGATCGCGCGGCGGATACATCTGAAACCAGCCCTTGCCCCCCGTTTCCGGGCCAACCTCCTCCGGCGTCGCATTGGCCACGGTGGACAGGGAATAGGGCAGGCCAGCCCGCGTGGCGGCACGCGCCAGCATCCGCTCGGCCCCCGGCCACAGCAGTCCGGACTGGCCCACCGGGGCCACGCCAAAGGGCAGGGGGTGCGTCTCGCCGAACAGCGTGGTCGAGAAATCGGGGGCAACCTCGCCATCCAGGATGGACGGGGTGAACAACACCCGATCCAGCGCCGCGCGGTTGCGCCGGGCCGTCGATTCCGTTCCCGTCGCAGTGTCGAGATAGGCCCAGGCAAACCGCGGCACCCGGCGTCGGGCGGCGCGGCGCAGATCGGCGATGGTCATGTAACGGGCATGCAGGCTCATCCCGGCATAGGATCGGGTCGAGGCGGAATTGTCCACGGCCCTTGGCATTCCCAAGCGCTATCAGGGATCGTTGTCCGCAGGGCCCCGGCATTACAGGACGCTTCCGGCGCTGGCTCCCGGGAGCAGGCATAGAACAGAGCCTCAGGGTCGCCGAGGGCACGGGCAACTATCTGAAATAAAATAAATTAACGCTTTCTTCAGGAAAGAGTTAACAAATCGTTAATCCGTGTCCATCGTGAACTGATTGAATTGCAGCATTCTTAAAAGGAGCTTTCGATGCCGCGAATTCCATTGGTCCCGGGCTGTGCCGCAATACTGATTTCACTATTTGCTTTCGTGGCGGATGAGGCTGCGGCGGTGACATTCACGCACACGGGGGGCGGCGAATACTGGCTGTCGGGGCAGGCGGCGTGGGATTTCGAGATGACGGTGACCAATGTCGACAACGGACCCGATGACAGCGTGGGGAACACCGGAAGCGCACGGGTGCTGTCAAGTTACACCGGTCTCTACCAAAAGGATCGGTTCGGGCCGGGCTGGGACAAATGGAGCTTTTGGTTCGATCAGCTTGTTTTCATGGATCCCGCGAGCCGTCTGGAAAAGGACGTGCCACTGTTCGCCGGGACCGATTGGTCGTGGACGGATCTCTACAACAACACTGATCATGGGTGCGGATTGGTCATCAATCATTGCACCGGCGCTCTTTCGGTCGCCAATGGCTGGCGTCTAGTTGACGCAAGCCTCCATGCCTATTCCGTTGTAATACCGTTCATCTCTTCGGACGGGCTTGGCTGGGATGGCGCACGCGTGACAGATTTCACCTTCACCGAGGAAATGATTTTCGAATCCATCGGGGAACCGGGCCGATATGCGTTTCTGACGGCGGAAGGCAGCGGCACTGCTGTGCCGCTGCTTGTAGGCGGGCCTGTCTCGGCACCTTCCCCGGTCCCGCTGCCCCCGGCATTGCCGCTGCTTTCGATGGCTGCACTGCCTTTGCTGGCCCTGCGTCGGCGCAAGCGCAGCACCGACAAGGACGTTTGACCGCCACTTGTTAGGCTCTGTCACACGCGGTCCTGTAATTCCTAACAAGGAAAAAGAAACTTCATACGCGTGGAGCGGGGTGACGTCCCGGCCGACCATGCGGTTTGTGGCGACCAAGAGCGCCGAGCAACAAGGTCAGGCGATGGTGCTGAAGACCCGTGATTTGCTAACCGGGCAACGAACCCAAACGATCAACGCGTTACGAGGGCATCTGGCGGAGCACGGAATTGTCGCTCCGAAGAGGGCCCTGAGCACCTGCCTCGGTTGGAATGGGATGTGATTGAGCACGCAGAAGGCTTGCTGTTCGAAGTGGCCGGCCTTTGTCAGATGTTCTTCGATCTGATCGCCGAGTTGAGCGCACGCATTGACGCACTGACCCGACAGCTCCGCCAGATTGCCCGGCAGAACGATGTTGCCCGCAGGCTGATGACCATGCCGGGGATCGGCCCGGTTACGGCGGTATCGATTGCCGTGCTTGCTGCGCCGCCGGAGATGTTCTCCAAGGGGCGCGACTTTGCAGCCTGGATCGGGTTGACGCTGCGCCAGCATTCAACCGGCGGCAGGATACGGCTGGGCAATATATCAAAGATGGGGCAACGCGACCTGCGACTGTTGCTGATCATCGGCGCCATGTCAGCGATCCAGGGCGCACAAAAGCGCGGTGATGCGGCGGAGGGGTCATGGCTGGCCCGCATGTTGGCGCGCAAACCCAAGATGCTGGTTGCTGTCGCACTGGCAAACAAAATGGCGCGGACGGCCTGGCGATCATGGCTCATGGCGGCGTCTACGAGACCCCAGCCAACGCCTGAGCGCGAGGCTGGGCTGGGGATGCGGTGGTTCTGAACGGAGGTCATGGCAAAGCGTCGACGAGATCAGGAATGGGTAAACCAGTAATGTCCCGAGTAGCTTGCACTACGGCCTCTCGTTTTGGACCCGTTCCTCGAACTCACCACGAGGGCCCGCGACGTTGAAGGTCGCAACCAGAGGCCGGATACACGAAGGAACTCGACCGCATCGCCTGTGACAAAGCCAAAGAAAACACTTGCAACCCCGGGGCGTCCATACACGGAACATTGCTGCGCAATGCCCTGCCGGGCAGTGGATGCTCTGTATGAAACTGCTGGGCCTGCGGCTCACGGCACGGGACTTCGATCGTCAGGTCGCGGCGGTCCAGATCCACATCGCCGTCTTGAATGGAAACACCGCGCTCGGCATCCCTGTCACAGAGGCCGTGGGATAGGTCCGACTGGGGAAAGGGGAAGCCTGCCGGTCACCAGATTTGTGCAATAGAGCACCAAGTCGATGAACCCTAAGTCCGCATCGGGGTCCTAAACGGCTACGCCGCGCTTGGAATACCCGTCACGGAAGCCGCTGGAAAAGTCCGCCCGGGGAAAGGGGAAATCCGACCATCAGCCAATCTGTGCAATCGAGCCCGACTGGTCGACCAATCGATATTGTATACATGGTCGTCATTCGTTGGGTGCGCGCTTTGACAACAAGCGAGAGACAGCAGAAAGAAGTTCTGCCTTCGGAACTGGCTTCATTATTCGAAGATCCTCTGGCCGAAGACCGTTTCCATGAACTGTTGCTTCGGCGGCGTAGCCGGACAAGAAAATGAACGGAATTTCCATCTGATCTTTACGTATCAACTTCGCCAACTGAGTGCCTTGCAGTTCTCCTGGCATGACTATGTCGGTCACGACCAGATCGAAGTTGCTGTCATTCTGAAATAGTTTGTATGCATCATCTCCAGAAGGCGCCGAAACCACTGTATAATTGGCCCGCTTTAGTATGGTACGCAACATAGCCCGAACTCCATCATCGTCTTCGACCAACAGTATCCGGGCGGAATTTGTTTGTTCGACTTGTTTTTCGATTTCGGGGGTAAACACCCGACCAGAGCCATGATGTTCGGCGGAGAAATAAAGCTTGAACGTCGTGCCAACGCCGATTTCGGAATAAACTTGCACCGTACCGCCAGATTGTTTGACGAATCCTTGCACCATCGACAGCCCAAGCCCCGAACCCGAGCCAGGTGGCTTGGTTGTGTAGAAAGGTTCAAAAATCTGAGCCATAGTCTCTGCGTCCATTCCGGAACCGGTATCGCTAACCGCCAACATTACGTATCGGCCTGGAGGGAGTTCTTCTTTTCGACTGTCGATATATGCCTCGTCTATTCGAGTATTCGCGGTTTCAATGGTGAGTTTGCCGTGACCGCCCATGGCGTCACGGGCGTTCAAGATCAGGTTAAGCAGGCTGCTTTCGATCAAGCTTTGGTCCAAACGGGTCGGCCATAAGCCTGCGAGTAGCGATGTCTCAACTTGGATCGATTCAGGCAAGGCTCGACGCATCCAGTTCTGGGCTTGCCTTGCTACATCGTTTAGATCAACGATTTCGGGCTCAAGTTGAGTCTTGCGCGCAAACGCTAGCAGGCTTCGGGAAAGATCAGCCCCGCGTTGGCTTGCCCTTATTCCCGCGTCAGCCATTTCGATCAATACTTCATCGTCGATCTGTTCGCGGAGAAGCTCAAGGTTGCCCATAATGATCGCAAGAAGGTTGTTGAAGTCGTGCGCGACGCCGCCGGTCAATTGTCCAATGCTCTCGTTTTTCTGTGCCCGGTGAGCCAATGAGGTTTGGAGCTCGGCTTCTTCTTGGGCGACCACTACGCCGGTTATGTCCATTAGAATGCCAAATACACGGTATCCGCCATTTGGCTGTGCGACCGCCCGTACGACATGCTCGACCCAATGAGTTCTGCCGTCAGGCAATTCAATTTTTTCCCTGTGGGACTGCTGAGATCCAGTAGTGATAGACCGTCGAATTGCTGCGGATACCAAGTCTTCGTTACTTGAGTTTCCCGTCTCCAGGATTAGTTTGGGATTCAATCGGAATTCATCTTGACTGCGGCCTGTCAGGTCCAAGCACTTCGGGCTAACGTAGACCAAATCAGTCATATCGTCGTCTTTCCAGGTCACTTCGTAAATTGCGCCAGGTACGTTGTCAGCGATTGCCGCGATGTGTTCCAATGCGTTCGCGCGATCCTTTTGGGCCGTTACGACATCAGTCACATCTATATGCAATCCGATATTGTTCTTGGCGCCATTGGAAACCGTTGTATCTTGTTTCCAAAAAGACCGCATATATCGTTGTCTGCCGTCGGGCCAAAGAGCACGAAAAAAATGACTTCCTTGTGTTTCGCGACTATTGATGGAATCCGAGATGAATTTTTGCATACCAGGTTGATCGTCTGGATGCACCCTGAGCCGCGCGAAGTCGCCCGGTTCGATGCTTGTATCGGCATCGAAACCATAGAGCTTTAAGAAACTGTTGTCATAGGTTAATGTTTTCTTTGCCCCATCGTATCGGAATACACCTATGCCGCACCTCTCGAAAACCAATTGGAGTTGTTGCATGAGTGCGTGGTTTTCCAGAAATACCCTTTCTAGTTCCTGGCTCTGGCGCATACGTGCCGTGACATCCTTGGCAGTTCCCTTGTAGCCGACAAAATCGCCATTGGTGTCAAACCTCGGTACGCCTGCCAACTCTGCATAGTATTCTTTCCCATCCGGATGCGTCGCCCGTACTACATAGTCGTATAGCCGTTTGTGTTCGGCTATCCGCGCCTGCAAGTACTCCCATCCTCCATCTTGTGGTGACAGGAGCGGAACTTCCCACAGTTTCTGCCCCACGTACTCAGCGGGGATCTGCCCGTCTAAAGCTTCGGGGCCTTCGACCATGGTGAACGTGAAGTCTGCATCAGTTTGCCAATACCAGTCCGTTGCCAGTTCGGTGTAGATTTTCAGTCGATCTTCTTGTTCGGTAGCAGAAGCCTCAGCCGCGAGCCGTTCCTGGTGCTCCATAGTCAATGAAACCAGGCCAGTCACAGCGACGGCAAAGTCGATTTCTGGGCGGGTCCATTGCCGAGTTGTATTGATGTGCTCAATGCAAACAACGCCAGCAAGCCCTCCGAACGTGCGGATGGGACAATCTAGCATGGCCGCGATGTTGTTCTTTGGCAGATACTCCTTCGCGAGTTCCACGCAGCGGGAGTCATTCATCGCATCGGAGATTTCCAAAACGTAATCTGTCGCGACCGCGTCAAGATATGTCCGAGCCTGATCCTGCGTCAGCCATCCCTCGCTTTTGACTTCTCCGGTAATACTGTCGAAGAGACACAGCAGTCGTAGTGCGTCCCCACCTTCTTCAAATGCCCAGATCCCAACGCGAGGCGCTGCCAGCATGTTGGACAACGTTCGACAAAAAAAAGTCAGTGCTTCATGGAAATCTAGACGGCTGAACTCCCGTTCGGTCACAAGCTGCCTGATAACCTCATCGTACGATGAATTGCCCCTTGTCTGATCGTTAGTCATCCTAGCAAGCCTCAATTGTTCCAGATGCGTAGACGACCAACTATCAAGCTGCCTTGTGACGTCCTGTAGGCCGATTCAACCATTCATTCCATGGTTTAGGCCTGCACCAAAAGAGTAAACATCTGAAGTCTCAGGCCAAGCCTGAACTCGGTCCACGGATTGGCAGATCTGAACCGCGCCCGGTTCGCCGGAGGCTCCAGTTCCTGAGTAGGATGGAGCATCATGAGCAAGACCACGAACAAGTTTTCCCCGGAAGTGCGTGAGCACGCCATGCGGATGGTTTTCGACGGCGAAGGCCAGCATGGTTCTCGCTGGCAGGCGATCACGTCGATCGCAGCGCAGATCGGCTGTTCGGCGAACACGCTGAACGACTGGAGCAGGGGAGCCGAAGTCGACTGCGGCAAGCGCGCAGGAATCCCAGCGACATGTCCGAGAGGATGAAGTCGCTCGAGCGGGAGAGCCGCGAACTGCGCCAGGCTAACGAGATCCTTCGCAAAGCCTCGGCGTATTTTGCGATGGCGGAGCTCGACCGCCGGTCGCAGTGATGGTGGATTTCATTGAAGCGCATCGTGAAGCGCATGGGGGCTGCTCTGCCCCCTGAAAACTGATTCTGTGGCGGCGATGCGCATCTCGATTAATTCCCCCTCGTCCAGCACGCCAAGTGATGGCCGAATCGGGCTACGGCATCTAGTTAAAAGGGTGCAAAGTCTGCGACCATTATTGTGCACGAGGGGCGGTGGAAGAGTATGAGTGTGACGGGTCGGGTAACTAAGACAACTGTCCGTATGCTGCTTGCTGGTCTCGCGATGACTTGGTCGAGTATTGCGGGCGCAACGCCCTTCACTACAACGGTTCCCGGTACATCAATCGTACTGCCCGACGACTACCCGGAGGCGGGCGGGGTCGCGATTGTCTTGGTCGGGCTCAACGGCAACCTCTACTATCAGTTTTCAGATCCGACCGGCGCCTTTGTCGGGTTCCAGAACAGGGGCACGCCGGTCGCCTTTCGCGGGAACCCTTTCACAATCAACGACCCGATCAGCCTCGACTGTGGGTTCTCAAGTTGTTCGGACTACTTCGGCGGTGGTCTGGCGAGAGTTCACATTCGCTTTTCGGCTTATGATGGGGATACACAGCCGCGCGGGTTCGACGAAAACGACATCTCTCTGATTCTAAATGGATACAACGTCGGAAGCTGGTCCGGTTTTACCACCGAAATTACCAACACCGACGGAACACAAAGCTTTGGTTTTACCACTGGGTTTGGCAACAACACCTTCAATACAGGCTGGTTCAGTTCGACGAACTCTGCGCTGCTCAACAACATTCTAGCAACTGGGCAGACTGTCACTCAGGTCTATGACGATGACCCGAACGACAACTATTGGGATTTCACGCGGGGGCCATCTTTGACCAACCCGGCCATTGTGACCGTCGCCCCTGGGTACACGCTGGAGAAAACGGCGCCCACGAGCGCGTTCGCTGCGGCAGGTGAATCCGTTGTGTTCACCTATGAGATCGCCAACATCGGCTCTGTCCCGATCCGCAATATTTCGGTGTTCGACGATCAGATTGGTGCGGTGTCTTGCGCCGACACGGTTATTCTGGATCGCCCCAGGGGGTCTCCAGCCCCTGACACCACGACCTGTACAGCAACCTATGTCACAACGCAGGCTGATGTGGACCGTGGCTTTGTCACAAATATCGCCAATGCAGAGGGAACGCCCGATTTCGGTACCTTGGGTGCCCTGACAGATGATTGGACGCTGACCGGTCCGGCGGCAAATCCGGTGCTCTTCTTCGACAAGGCTACCACGGCAGCCAGTTTTGGCGCGGCAGGCTCTACGGTGCCTTACACCTTTTCCGTGCGAAACGACGGCAATGTTACCTTGTCGAACGTCTCGATCAGCGATCCGCTCCTGCCGGGGTTGACTTGCATTGTACCAAATCTGGCCCCGGGCGACGACTTTCTCTGTTCGGGTAGCTATGCCGTTCGACAGACAGATGTGGATGCGGTGGCGGCAAACCCGGCGTACACGCTGGACAATACGGCAACTGCGAGGGCGGAAGCACCTGACGGTACAACGCTGACCGAAACGGACAGTGTCAGCCTTCCCGGCGACACGCCGGTCCTGGATCTGCTACTGGAAAAGGTTGCGCTGACAGCGGACTACGATGCCTTAGGGGATATTCTGCAGTACGAGTTTCGGGTTACCAACTCTGGGACCGTGACTTTTCCTGTGGCGCCGACGATTTCGGATACTCTCACCGGCGGGGCGGTCTGTCCGTCCGGCGCGGTCGCTCCCGGTGCGCAGATCATCTGTACGGCAAGCTATGCGGTCTCTCAGGCGGATCTGGACGCCGGTGAAGTCTTCAATGACGCGACTGCCGAGATCACTGTGGGCGCTGAAACTGCCAGTGACGACGATACTGCCACGGTTCTTGCCGTACGCAGAACCGGTCTAACACTCGACAAGCGACTGGCCTCGGGCTCGGCCACGTCGTTTTCTGCTACCGGTGTGGCGCTGGTCTACGACTATGTGCTGAGCAATACCGGCAGTGTCACTCTGACAACGCCTGTGGTGACGGATGACCGCGTGGCCGTCACCTGCGCGGATTCCGTGATTGCACCTGGGAGCAGCATCACCTGCACGTCGCTCGTTTATGGCACAACACAGGCCGATCTCGACGCTGGCGCCGTGACGAACACAGCGAGCGCCAGCGCCACAGCCGCAGGCCCGGCTGCCGAACTGGTGAACAGCAATAGTGACAGCGTCACGGTGACCGCGACGCAGCGTCCGGCTTTGGCTCTCGAAAAAACCGCGCCCGTGGTCGATGCCTCGGGCTTTCAGGTGGGCGAGACGATCACCTACAGCTTTGAAGTTACGAACTCGGGCAACGTGACCTTGACCTCGGCACTGACCGGCGTGGGCGAGGTCAGCATCGACGATGACAAGATCGGAACATTCGTTTGTGGTCCGCTGCCTCTGAATGTGGGCGACAGCCTGTCCTGTACTGCGGATTACACTTTGACAACTGCGGATATCCTTGCGGGAACGGTGGTCAATACCGCGACCGCCGAGGCCGGGGCGGTCACTTCGTCCGAGGACAGTGCACAGGTCACTCCAAGTTTGAACCCGGGTGTGACACTTGCAAAAAGTGCTGTCACTGCTTCGGTCAACGCCACTGGCGACACGATCAACTATAACTTTCTGATTACCAACAGCGGCGACACGCAAATCCTCCTGCCTGATCAGCCGATCTCTGTCATCGACCCGACGCTCAACGAAGCAGCCGACTGCTCGGCACAGCCCGCGATCTTTGACCCGGGCGACAGTTTTGTCTGCACAGGTTTCCGTACCGGGGTAACTCAGGCAGAGCTTGACGCCGGTCAGGTGGATAACACCGCCACGGCGCGGTTTTCCTATACCGCAGGTGGGGCACCGGTCGTCTTCCGCTCGAATTCAAGCCGCGCGAGCGTGCCAGTTCTGGCCGCTCCGGCCATGATCTTTGCCAAGAATGGCCCGGTTCAGTACACGGTCGTTGGCGATCTTCTGACCTACACCTTCTCAGCGCAAAACACCGGCAACGTGACCTTGGTCGAGGTTACGGTGAGCGATCCGCTCATCCCCGGGCTGAACTGCGTTCTTTACAACATTGCGCCCGGTTCCAGCGACAGCTGTACCGGCACATATTCCGTCCAACAGTCGGATGTGGATCGTGAGACCATCGACAACGTGGCCACGGCCGTTGCGGTACCTGCTCAAGGGGGGCAGTTGACGCAGACCGACACCCACAGCACGGCGATCGATCCGCTGGCCGCAACCATGCTCCTTGCGTTGGACAAGGTGGCGGACCGCACCACGTTCGGGGCGGTTGGTGATGTCATCACCTACACCTTTAATGTCGAGAATACCGGCACGCAGACGCTGACCAGCGTGACAGTGACCGACGCGCTGGATCCCGGCTATGCCTGCCTGATCCCAAGCATCGCCCCCGGAACAACAGACAGCACTTGTCTCTATCGCCACAGCGTTTCGCAGGCCGATATAGATGCGGGTCAGGTCGTGAACGTCGGCTCAGCCCAGAACGCGGATGTCGGACCGGTCATTGATGGTGAGGCGGTTTCTGGCCCGGCGCGCTTGGCAGCCTTCACCTTCGACAAGAGTGCGCCGTCCAGTTTTTCGGCCGTTGGGGATGTTATCAATTTCACTTTCGCGGTCAGCAACACCGGGAATGTGACCCTGAACAGTGTCGTCGTGAACGACCCGTTCTTCGGTTCGCCGGTCAGTTGCACCCTTTCAGACCTTGCGCCGGGAGCCACGGATACCAGTTGCACCGCAAGCTACACGATCCAGCAGTCGGACATCGACGCCGGCCAAATCACCAATAGCGCGACAGCCGACGTGACGGTGCCGGCGGGCGTGGCGGCCCCAGCCCAGAAAAGCGATACAGTAACGGTTTCAGGCCCGGCGGAGGCGGCTTCGGTCGAGTTGGTCAAAATGTCCGCTGACGGCGTATATTCTAGCGCGACGGACACCGAAGTCTTTACCTTTACCGTTACCAACACCGGCAACGTCACGCTGACTGGACTGCGTGTTGAAGATACAGATCTTGGTCTGGATTGTGTGGTTGATGACCTGTTGCCGGGCGCGTCGGCGACAACCTGCACGGGCGGCGCCGCATTGACGGCCACCAAGTCTTTCGAGCAGGCCGATGTTGATGCGGGTAGCTATACCAACACGGCGACAGTTTCAGGCGTTTCTGCGGTGCTTGGAACAAGTGTTGCGGACACTGCAATCGAAACGGTGAAGGGTCCGGTGCAAGTGCCCGCCATTTCGCTTGTCAAATCCAGCACCTTCACGGGAACACTTGAAACGGTCGGTCAGGTCCTGACGTACGACTTCGTCGTGACGAATACTGGCAACATCACTTTGACGTCAGAGATATCTATCAGCGACGGATTGATACCTTCGGTTTCTTGTCCGACGCTGCCAGCCGGCGGGGTTGCGCCGGGCGGGACCTATACCTGTACCGGATCCTACCGTGTGAACCAGGCGGATCTCGATTCCGGTCAGGTTTTGAATTCAGCTCAAGCCTCCGTGACCCAGGCCGTGATCCCGCAGAATCCAGGTGATCCTGCTTCGGTCACCGTATCCTCGAACACGGATTCCGCCACCGTAACTGTGGACCAGCAGCCCGCGCTGCGTATCGTCAAACGTGTGAAAACGGGTAGCGAGGCCAGCTTTGACGCGCCCGGCGACACGGTGACATTTGAGTATGTGGTCACGAACATCGGCAACGTCACGACCACAGATCCGATCGAAGTGATCGACGACAAGATCCCCGGCACCTTGACCTGTTCCGCTTTGCCGCTGGCTCCTGGCGGGCAAGTAACCTGTGAGCAGAACTGGACGGCAACCCAGGCTGATATCGATGCCGGTGAGGTCACAAACGTGGCGACCGCTGACACGGTTTACGACGGAAGTCCCGTGCAATCGGCGCCGCGCAGCGTGACTCTGAATGCTGTGCAGAGTCCCTCTCTGGCCATCGTCAAGACTTTTGACCCCGCTGGTTCCAGCAACCCCACCCGTTTCGTGCCCGGCGATACGCTGAGCTATGACATTGTCGTCACAAACGACGGCAACGTGACGGTCGCAGCGCCGATTAGCCTGACCGACAACCTCGCAACACCCTCTTGTCCTCCAGTGCCCGGCGGCGAACTGGCGCCCGGAGACACATTGATCTGTACCGCGACACATACGGTCACTTTGCAGGACGTTCAGCTTGGTTCCGCCACCAACGTCGTCTACGCGACCGGGTCGTTCGACGGGGCGTCGGTGCGCTCGCCCAGTGATGACGCAATCTTCCCGGTTGATGCGCTGCCAGCGCTGTCCCTGCTGAAAGAGGCCCTGCCAACCAACGTGCCTTTCAGTGCAGTGGGGCAGGTGGTCACTTACCGCTATACCGTCCGCAACACCGGCAACGTTGCGTTGACAGAGGTTATCACGATCGAAGATGACGTGATGGGCTCTTTGGCATGTCGTGCGGCGGGGACTTTTGTGCCGTATTATCCGACGCCCGGCGACACCACGGTTGTCGACCCGGCCGGAGAGCACGTGTGTGAATTCCCCTATGCGATCAAGCAGGCCGATCTGGACTTGGGCAGCGTTACCAACAACGCCAGCGCCACCACGGTCTACGCCCCACTGAGCCCGAACCCCGTGAATGTGGTGTCGCCGCGTGCAACCGAAGTGATCGCCGCAACACAGGTCGAAAGCTTGACTGTCGCCAAGACGATGACCACCACTCTTTCCGGTGGCGTGGCACGTGTGGGTGACGTGCTTACCTATCAGATCACAGCCACAAACGATGGCAACCAGACACTGTCGTCGGTTGCGCTCTCAGACGATCTCGTGCCGGACCTGACCTGCACGGTCGGCGGTTCTCCTGCAGGCGTGAACGTGATGCTTACGCCGACCTCGGCGCTGGTTTGCACTGGCACCTATACCGTCAGTCAGTCGGACATTGACAACCAGGTACTCAGTAATACAGCCGATGCCACCGCGACGGATCCCCAAGGTGAAACGGTTACTGGCACCGATACGCACAACCAGCCGCTTGTTGCACCGATTTCGGCCATCGAAACGGTCAAAGTGATCACTCCGGATCCTGGTGGCGATGCCGCCTTCACCGACCCGGGCCAACCGCTGACCTTTACCATAACCGTCACGAACACAGGCAATGTCACGCAAGCAAGTACCGTCGTGACCGATAGCCTGCCGGTCGCGCCCGCTTCTTGCACGCTCAGGGCGCTGGCCCCCGGTGAGAGCGAGTCCTGTGTCTTTACCTATGAGGTGACCCAGGCGAACATTGATGCTGGCAGCCCGGATGGATCAACGGTCTACGCCGGCTTCACAAATGTGGCTACGGCAACCGCGACTCCGGTGAACCCTGCGCTGCCGATTGCGACAGACGATGGTGAGGTTTTCGTTCGGGGCCCCGACCTTGAACCTATGTTGACGCTGGTCAAGGAGTCGACGACATCGACGATTACTGCGGCGGGGCAAGTGGTCGACTACCGGTTTACCATCGCCAATATCGGCAACGTGACCCTGACCGAAGTGCCGGTCATCACAGACGACAAAATCGGCACCTTCACCTGTGATGGCATGCCCGCGGGGGGAATTGCTCCCTCCGAATTCTACAGCTGCACGCGCTCTTATCTCGTGACGCAGGCGGACATGGACGCAGGCGAAGTTACCAACGTCGCCAGCGCTGACAGTTCCGAAGTGCCGGTTTCGGCGACCGTCAACCTCACCATCCCTGTCGTCCAGTCTCCGGCGCTGACGTTGGATAAACTGGCCGACTCGACCACTGGTCTTCTTCTCGGGCAGAGTGTCACCTATTCCTATACGGTGGTGAACACCGGGAATGTTACTCTCACAAATGTTGGTATCGCAGACCTTCATACCTCTGCTGCCGGAACCGTGCCTCTGACAGTCAGCGGTGAGGTGCTAACCAGCGACGTGAACGAAGTCGGTACGTCAACCGATGCCCTTTCCGGAGATGGAACCTGGTCGATTTTGGCCCCGGGCGACACCGTCAAATTCACAGCGACCTATGTGGTCACTCAGGCCGATCTGGATGCTCAGACGGATCTGACAAATGTCGCGATGGCCACCGGGACCGGCCCTCTGGCCAGTGGTTCCGCTACGGATACTGCTACTGAGGTCGTAACCCCCGTCACAAAGCTTCCTTCTCTGGCGTTGACCAAGACAGCGGACGACAGCGCGCTGAGCGATCCTGTCGTTCTGGGTCAGGAGATCGTCTTTACGATCACGGTCGAAAATACGGGCAACGTGACCCTGACACCGCCCGTTCTGACGGACACGCTGACAGATGCGAACGGCGATGCGTTGGCCCTGACGCAGGCCCCCAGCCTGACGGGTGGCGATGACGGCGACAGCCTCTTCGAGGTCGGCGAGACCTGGGTTTACACTGCGACCTTTGCCGTCAACCAGCAGGCGCTGGATGCCGGTGGTGTAGAAAACACCGTGACGGCCACGGCGGACGATCCGCAGGGCGCTCCGGCGACCGGAGATTTGCCGGCGCCGGTCGTGGTTCCGGTGCCGCAGGCCCCGTCGCTGGCGGTGGTGAAGTCCTCGGTTCTGAACGATGGCGGCGATGGCCGGGCGGATGTGGGGGATACGATCACCTACACCTACGTGGTGACGAACACCGGCAACGTGTCGCTATTCGATGCGACGGTGTCCGAGACCGGGTTTGCCGGCGCGGGGACAGCGCCGGTGCCGGCCTACGCCTCAGGCGGGACGGATCTGGATGCCGACACCGTGGTGGATGACATTGCGGTGGGCGGCACAATCACTTTCACCGCGACTTATGCGCTGGTGCAGGCGGACATCGACGCGGGAACCGTAACCAATCAGGCAACGGCGCGTGCCAATGACCCGGCCGGTGCGCCGACAAGCGACCCGTCTGGCGCCACCAACGGTGATGACGATCCGACCAGTACGCCAATTGCGAACGCTCCCGCGTTGCAGGTCACCAAGACAGCGGATGACAGCGCGCTGAGCGATCCTGTCGTTCTTGGTCAGGAGATCGTCTTTACGATCACGGTCGAAAATACGGGCAACGTGACCCTGACAGCGCCCGTTCTGACGGACACGCTGACCGATGCGAACGGCGATGCGTTGGCCCTGACGCAGGCCCCCAGCCTGACGGGTGGCGATGACGGCGACAGCCTCTTCGAGGTCGGCGAGACCTGGGTTTACACTGCGACCTTTGCCGTCAACCAGCAGGCGCTGGATGCCGGTGGTGTAGAAAACACCGTGACGGCCACGGCGGACGATCCGCAGGGCGCTCCGGCGACCGGAGATTTGCCGGCGCCGGTCGTGGTTCCGGTGCCGCAGGCCCCGTCGCTGGCGGTGGTGAAGTCCTCGGTTCTGAACGATGGCGGCGATGGCCGGGCGGATGTGGGGGATACGATCACCTACACCTACGTGGTGACGAACACCGGCAACGTGTCGCTATTCGATGCGACGGTGTCCGAGACCGGGTTTGCCGGCGCGGGGACAGCGCCGGTGCCGGCCTACGCCTCAGGCGGGACGGATCTGGATGCCGACACCGTGGTGGATGACATTGCGGTGGGCGGCACGATCACCTTCACCGCGACTTATGCGCTGGTGCAGGCGGACATCGACGCGGGAACCGTAACCAATCAGGCAACGGCGCGTGCCAATGACCCGGCCGGTGCGCCGACAAGCGACCTGTCTGGTGCCACCAACGGTGATGACGATCCGACCGCAACTTTCATCCCTGGTACCCCGGCACTGGAAGCCACGAAGACAGCGATCACCACCGGACTGAGCGATCCCGTCGCGGCAGGTGACGCAGTTACCTTTGTGATTTCCGTCCAGAATACCGGAAACGTTTCGCTTGCAAGTGTCGCTTTGGCTGACGATTTCCGAAGCCGTGACGGCGCACTCCTGAGCCTGTCACCGGCTCTTGTGTCCGGAGATGGCGGCACAGCTGACGTACTCGACGTCGGCGAAACATGGGAATACCGGGCCAGTTATCTACTGACACAAGCGGATCTGGACGCGGGTGGCGTGCAGAACCAGGTGACTGTCTCGGCGCAGGCGCCGTCGGGTGCAATTGTGAGCGACGTGTCGGATGATGGCGATGACACGGACGGCGACACCACGGGCGACCCGACTTTGGTCAATGTACCGGGACGCCCTGCCGCCACTTTGGCAAAGGCTTTGGCGGCGAGCAGCCCCGATCCCTTCGACGCCGTGGGCGATGTTTTGAGCTACCAATTCACGTTCACCAACACCGGAAATATTACCATCACGGCACCGGTGCGCGTTTCTGATCCATTGCTGGCAGGGCAGGGGGTGGCGATCACTTGCGCCGCTCCACCGCTGGCTCCGGGCGCAAGCCTGATTTGTACCGGCGACTATACTGTCACACAGGCCGATCTGGACGCTGGGGTAGTCAATAACACCGCAAGCGCCAGCCTTATCCAACCGGTTGTTCCGGCCAATCCCGGCGAACCGACAGAAGTCTCCGTAACTGCGGACAGCAACGCCGTTACCGTTTCGGCAGATCAGAAACCCGCCCTGACTATTGCCAAGGCGCTTTCGGCAACCTCTGCAGTCAGTTTCGACGCCGTGGGGGACCTGCTGTCCTACGATTACACCGTGACGAACGGCGGTAACGTGACGCTGACTGGCGCAATCGCCGTCGACGATGACCGGATCGGAACGGGTCTGGCTTGTGGAACAACCTCCTTGGCGCCGGGCGAAAGCACCACCTGTACCTATGCCTACACGATCACCCAAGCCGATCTGAATGCAGGCGAAGTCACCAACACGGCCATCGCGCTTGGTTCATACAAAGGCAGCCCGGTGATTTCAGGTTCGAATGATGTCACCGTGCCGGGTATTCAGTCGCCCGAATTGACCGTGGTAAAGGAACTGGTTTCGGCGACGCCTGATGCGTTCGACACCGGAACTGTTCTGGACTACCGGTTTACGGTGACAAACCCCGGCAACGTGACCCTGACAGGCCCGCTGACAATCAATGACAGCCTTGTCGATAGTGTTTCCTGCGCACCGCTGGTCGGCAATGAGGTGCAGCCGGGCGAGACGGTTCTGTGCACCGCTCGATACGTGATCGAAGAGGCAGACCTTGCAATTGGTGCGATCACGAACCTTGCCAGCGCCACGGCGACGTTTGAAGGGGTTCCTGTCACATCGCTGATCGACGATGCCATTTATCCGGTAGATGCCGTTCCGGCGATTACCTTGGTCAAGGACAGCATCCCAGCTGACGTCACCTATTCTACCGTTGGTGACGTACTGACCTACAGCTATACGATCGCCAACACATCGAACGTCGGATTCGACCAGGCGATATCGATCACTGATGACCGTCTCGATGCGCCTTTCATCTGCCATGACCCGGCGACCAGCGGTGTCCTGAACGTCGGCGATACGACCAGTTGCACTGCAACCTATACCGTCACGCAAGCGGATCTTGACGGTGGCGAGGTGACAAACGAGGCTGTCGCGTCGACCATTTTCGCCCCTGGGACCGTCAATGAACGGTCCGTGGTGTCGAACCCCGCAACCAAGACGGTTCCGGCGGATGCAATGCCCGAATTGACGCTTGAGAAAGTGGTTTCGGATGCGCCGACTGCGGCCGTAGCAGGCGATGTGGTGACCTTTACGATCACCGCCAGCAACACCGGAAACCAGACCATTGCAGGGGTCACAATCTCCGACGCGCTTCTGCCGACGTTGACCTGCACCGTAGAGGGTCTTGCCGCGCCGGCAAATGTTTCGCTGGCCCCAGGGGCCGCTTTGGTCTGTACGGGAACCCATACGGTCTTGCAGGCTGAAATGGACGCCCAGCGACTGGTCAATACTGCCTCTGTTCGAGGCAGCGACCCTGAAGGCGACGATGTCACTGCTAGTGGCGATGCCGAAGTGACGCTTGCTGCGCCAGATCCGATCCTTCGCGTCGTCAAGGCCGTTTCGCCTCAGCCAGCAGCAGGTCAGCCCACGTTCACGAAGCCGGGAGATATTGTCGAATTCCTGATTACCGTCATCAATGATGGCAACGTCAGCATCGACGACATCACCGTCACCGACAATTTGCCGATCACTCCCGCCACATGTGACGTGGGATCTTTGGAGCCCGGTAAACAGGACACCAGTTGTCTGGTCACATACTTGGTGACGCAAGCGGATGTGGATGGTGCACCCGGCGATGGTTTTGGATCGGTTCTCAATATCGCGACAGCAACGGGCACGACACGGTCGCCCGATGCCTCGGAAGTGACCGGCGAAGGCCGTGTCACTGCACGCGGCCCGGACGCTGAGCCTGCGCTGGCGATGGTAAAAAGCGCCTCGAGTTCTGCAATCACCGCAGCGGGAGAGGTAATCAGTTACAGCTACCTTGTCACGAACAGCGGTAACATCACCCTGACCGATCCTGTCCGGGTTGCGGACGACCGTATCGCACTGGTGGATTGCCCCGAGATGCCAGCCGGTGGATTGGCGCCTCTGGCGACCCTGACCTGCACAGCGGACTACGCAGTAACGCAGGCGGATGTGGACGCGGGTGAGGTGACGAACATCGCCACCGCGTTCTCCGATCAGGTTGTGGCCCCGGCGATCCCGGGCACCGAAACGGACACTGTGACGATCCCGGTCATCAAATCTCCGTCGCTGTTGCTGGAAAAAGTGGCGTCGGAGACTGTCGATGTTGGCGCTGGAACCGTGATCGCCTACACCTATCGTATCACTAACAACGGCAACCAGACGTTGACCCGCGTTGGCGTCTCCGATCAGCACACTTCTGCCGCGGGCACTATCGCGTTGCCAATTGTTGGAGATGCTCTGGAGACGGACGCAGCGCCGGTAGGGGACAGCACCGATGCGGCGGAAGATGCTGTCTGGGATGTATTGCGTCCCGGCGATGTCGCGGTCTTCAGGGCCAGTTACTCCGTCACTCAGGCGGATATCGACACGCAGGTTGCGATCGTTAACACGGCCACGGTCAACGCGACCTCTCCGGATGGGGCGATCGCTCCTCAGGAGGTGACCGTGACAATTCCGGTGGCGCAAGCCGCCCCGGCCCTGACTTTTGAAAAGCTCGCCTCGGAAACCGGTGATCTTACTGCGGGCACGGTGGTCACTTATACCTATCGCCTCACCAATTCGGGCAACCAGACCCTGACCGGCCTCGCGATCTCTGATCAGCACACGTCGGCAGCAGGCACGGTCGCACTGGTGCCGGGCGGCGACGCGCTGGAAACCGATGCGGCGCCAGCGGGCGACAGCATTGATGCAGGCGTAGACGCGGTTTGGGATGTGCTAAGCCCCGGTGATGTCGCGACCTTCACGGCCAGCTATATCGTCACTCAGGCCGATATCGACGCGCAGGTGATGGTCGCGAACACGGCCACGGTCGCCGGGACCGGACCGGGTGCAACACCGGTGACCGAAACGGCGGCGGTATCTTTGCCTGTCGCGGTGGCGCGGCCACAGTTGACCGCTCTCAAGATCCTTGATGACAGCACTCTTTCCGTACCGCCGCTTGCAGGTGATGTGGTCGGCTTTGACATCACGGTCACGAACACCGGCAACCAGACGCTAGACACCGTTTCGCTGATCGAAAGCCTCCGTCGAAATGACGGAACCCCGGTCCCCCTGATTAATCCACCGGTGCTGACCGGCGGAGATGCGGGCAACTTGGGCGTGATGGAGATCGGGGAAACATGGACCTATCGTGTTGAATACGTCCTGACGCAGGCGGACATCGACGCCGGAGGCATCACCAACAGTGTCGTGGCTCGAGCTTTGTCACCAAATGATACACTGGTGCAGGATGTGTCTGACAACGGTACGGTGGGCGGAACCGACGATGATCCTGTTGTCATCACAATCACGCCGGTGCCTGAACTTATCGCAGAAAAAACCGTGAGCACGTCGGCGACAGAACTGGGTGAGGTTGTCACTTTCACGCTTACGCTGACAAATGCGGGCAACGTGACGCTCAGTGACGTGGCAATCGTCGAGGAGAGCCTGACGCGCCTCGACGGAAGCGTGATCACACCTGCACCCTTGCCGGTCTTCTTTGGGGCGGATCAGGGATCCGGTGCCGGAACGCTCTTGCCTGGAGAGGTTGCGACCTACCGCGTCAGCCACCGTCTGACGCAGGCCGACATCGACGCCGGAGGCTTGTCCAATACGATCCGCGCCATTGGGACGCCACCGGTTGGCGGTCCGATCTCGGATCGTCCGGATACGCCGGCCGTTCAGGTGATCCCGCCGGCCCCCGCCATCTCATTGCTCAAGGAGTTGGCACCGGGGGCGCCGGCAAGTTTCGACGCGGTCGGTACCGAGATCCCCTATCTCTTTACGGTGGCGAACGCGGGTAACGTGACGCTGACCGGAGCGGTCACTGTCGACGATCCTCTTTTGTCTGCAGCCGGTGTCACCCCGGTCTGCGAGCCGGTTCCTGCGGACGGACTGGCCCCCGAAAGCACTGTGACCTGTACCGCGATACTGACCGTGACGCAGGCCGATATCGACGCGGGTGCCATTGTTAACACAGCGACTGCCACTCTGGCGGGCCAGACGTCCGCCCTTTCGACAGTCACGATCACAGCTGCACAGCGCCCCGAGCTTTCACTGGACAAAATCGCGCCAGATATGCCTGCCGCAGCTTTCGTTGTCGGCGCTGATGCGACCTATCAATTTGTCACAACAAACACCGGGAACGTCACTGTGACGGATCCCATTACGGTGGTGGACAGCCTCATTCCCGCCGCCGAGATGACCTGTGAGGCATTTCCTCCGGGCGGACTTTCGCCCGGCGCGACGTGGACCTGCACAGGTACGTATACGGTGACGGCGACGGATGTGGATCTGGGAAGCGTCACCAATGTCGCATATGCAACAGATGGCTCCGTGAACTCACCACTTGACGACGCGATTATTCCAAACACGGGGATCCCTGCGCTGTCGATCGACAAGATCGCTGGCGTGACAGAATTTTCCGCCGTTGGCGACGTCGTGCCTTTCACCTTCCTCGTCACCAATTCAGGCACGCGTGCCTTCGCCAGAACTGTCACTGTCAGGGACACGCTGCTGGGAGAATTGGCCTGCTTTACCCCTTCGGGCGTGGATCCCGACCTGATTGCCGGAGAAAGTGTCACCTGCTCAGGCGCCGTTACAATCACTCAACAGGATCTTGACCGGGGCTTTGTTGTTAACGAGGCGTATGCTCAGACCACCTTTGGTGCGGACGACACTCTGGTGCTCTCTGGGGCCGATCTGGTGCGAGTGGACGGACGTCTTGCTCCGGCTCTGGACATCGTCAAGACTGTGTCACCCTTGCCAGTCAGCGGCGCGGGTCACCTCCTGACCTTCACTGTCACGGTAACAAACACTGGCAACCAAACGATCTCCAATGTGGTGGCGCGTGATCCACTGCTGTCAGGGTTCTCTTGCGAAGCGGTGGCTCTGATTCCCGGTGAACAATTGGTTTGCAGTCAGAATTATACGGTTAGTCAGGCAGACATTGATCGAGGAACTCTGGTGAATCAGGCCAGTGTTCAAGGTGTGGACCCGCAAGGCGACGCTGTGACTGATGACGTCACGTTGCCTGTCGACCTGCCTGCGGCAACCCCGGGTTTGTCTTTGGTCAAAAGAGCGACGCCGTCGCCATTCGGCCCTGTCGGATCGACCCTCACCTACCTGTTTGCGGTCGAGAATACCGGCAACTTGACGTTGGCTGATCTTCTCGTAACAGATCCCCTGCAGCCTACCTATAGCTGCACGATCGCGTCGTTGACGCCGGGCGAAACCGACAACTCTTGCAGCTTGGCGGTGACGGTGACGCAGGAAATGGTGGACGCTGGAGTGCAAATCAACAGCGCAACCGTCACAGGTCGCACACCTTCCGGGGCTCCCATTTCCGTTTCGGACAGGATAATCACCAATGGTCCATTGCAGGTGCCGGGCCTTGTCGCGACGAAGACCCTTGTACCGGGCACAAGTTCTGCCGCAGGCCATCCCGTGGCTTATCGCCTGACGGTCGAGAATACCGGCAACGTCACGCTTTTTGGCGTCTCGGTTTCCGACGTGATGACCGACGGAGACGGCAATCCGATCACTCTGGACGCGCCTTTTGCCTTGTTGGCTTCTTCAGATTCAGATCGAGACGGCGCTCTGGATGTCGACGAGACTTGGGTCTTCACGGCACAGCGTACCCTAACACAACCCGATCTCAATTCAGGAGCGCTGACCAACCAGGTGACGGTCACTGCAACAGACCCGAGTGGCGCCACGCTTCGCGACATTTCGGATGACGGTATCGATAACGATGGCGACAGGGACGGGGATCCCACCGTTTTCACGGTTGTTGACGGGCCCGAATTGACCGTGGTCAAACGTGTGACTCAGGAGGGCAATGCCCCCGGCGACGTCGTTATTTTCGAAATTACGGCAACCAATACGGGCAATCTGGACCTGACCGACATCGATGTGGTCGACAGTCTGACGCGCGTAGACGGCAACATACTGCCCGTCAGCATTGCTGCATTGAGTGTGCCAGCTACGATATCCCCCGGCGAGGTGGCGATCTGGCAAGTCACGCACGTGCTCACACAGGCGGATGTGGATGCCGGTGGCATCACGAATGCTGCGGTGGCCAAAGCCACGGCACCCGACGGGGCGCAGCTCAGCGACATTTCTTCGGATGATGATCTGACTGACGGAAACACAACAGACGACCCCACCGACGTGCTTCTCCTGCCTCAACCCGGACTGACCGTCATCAAGACGGTACTGGACACCGGGACCTCGGTCGGAGATTCGGTGACTTTCCAGATTGCAGTGAAAAATACGGGTTCCGTGACATTGTCGGACATTTCGCTGGCGGATGAGATGACAAATCTTGACGGCAACGATGCGAGAAGTCTGACCCCGGTATTCGTCTCGGCTGACGGGACGCCGCCGTCTGCCGAAGGCACGTTGGCGCCCGGTGAGACAGCGCTTTATCAGGCCACCGGCACCTTGACGCTGGAAGACATCGACGCCGGCGGACTAGTGAACTCTGCAACGGTCGTGGCAAGGACGCCGCAGGGGGGCACGATCAGGGATGTTTCCGATGACGATGGTACTGGCATTGACGATCCGACCATTGCACCGATTACGCCGCTGCCCTCGTTCGACATTGTCAAAGATCTCGTCGCGCTGTCGAACCTCTTTCCAACAGTCGAGCAGGCGACGTTCACCATCACCGTCATCAATACAGGCAACCTGACGCAGACCGGCATCCAGGTGCAGGACGATCTTGCGGCTTTCTTGTCGCCGGCTGTGTTGCTGGGCGACACGTATCCGGTTGAAATCTCAGTCTCCGGATTTGCGGGAACGGGAGCGGCCAATGCGGGATTTGACGGAATTGCGGACATTGATCTGCTCTCCGCAGGTGCGGAGCTTGCTCCGGGGGCAACAGGCACGATCACACTGACCGTGGTCTATTCCACTGCCGCCGGACAGCCGGGATCGCCCAACACGGCATCCGTCACGTCGGATCAACTGATCACACCGACAGATGCGCACGTAACAGTCCTGAGCACAGACACGGATGGAGATGGCATTCCCGACAGGCTAGAGACGGGGGATCGTGACGGTGACGGAATTCCGGATGCGCAGGATTATGACCCGACGGGCTATTTCTACTGTGAAGAGGACGGACGAATCCTGACCGGTGGTCTTGTTACAGTGAGCGGAAATGGGTTCACTCAAACCGGTGTCGGTATTTCGGGTCCGATCACTGTGATCCGCGACGGGTCGCTGGGGTTCTATCAGTTCCACGTAAACCAACCCGGGTCCTATACGCTGAGTTTCGGGTATCCGTCGATGGGCGTACCTTCAGCCAGCCGCCTTCCGGGTGCACCTTTGGACGCGACGACGCTTTTGCCCGCCAACCCTGCGGCGCTTGGATCGACAGAAGCGGGAACCAGCGGCGTCCTTATTGACTTCACCGCCGGAGCGAACCCGTTTGTGCATACCTTCGTGTTTGAGCCGGGTGATCCCTTCGTGATCAACAACAATATCCCATTGGTGCAATGCGGGGGCGCACGTGACGTCGTGGCGACGAAACAGGCCGACCGGCGAACCGCTGTCTTTGGCGAAACGGTCAACTATGCATTGACGTTCCGCAACGACACTCTGAATACCTACACCAATGCCCGCATTGTCGACCGACTGCCCGATGGGCTGGTGTATACCCCGGGAAGCGCCCGCGTCGATGGAGCCGCTCAAGAGCCAGTGCGAGGCTCCGGTCGGCTGACATGGACGACCAACCTTGCCCCGAGCGCGACGGTGACAGTGACATTCGCCGCGCGGGTGACAAACACCGGAACCTTCGGAGAGCGGACGAACCGCACATGGATAGAGCACAGCAGCGGCCGCAGGCTGTCCAACATTGCCGAGGCGACAGTAAGCGTTGAGCCTGAGCACGTCTTTGATTGCGCCGACGTGATCGGCAAGGTCTTTCATGACAAGAACGGCAACGGGTATCAGGACGGTCCTGGTACACTGGCGGAACCGATCTTGCGAGATGACTATGTTGCCGGAGGCAAGGGCAAGTTGGACAAGCTGACGCCCGAACCAAACCGTCCGGACAGAACCGAACCCGGCATACCCGGCGTACGCTTGGTGACGCCGGACGGCACGATCATCACGACAGACGAACATGGGCGGTTCAGCGTGCCATGTGCGGCACTGCCCCGCGACATTGGCACGAACTTCCAATTGAAACTGGATACACGCAGTCTGCCGACCGGTTTCCGGGTCACCACTGAGAACCCGCGTAACATCCGGGTTACCGCCGGCAAGATGGCGCGGATGAACTTTGGTGTGGCTCTGGGCAAGCTGGTCAACATTGACTTGGCCGCGGCTGCCTTCGTGCCGGGCCAGGCCGCGGCAGTGCCGGCACTGGAAGAGGCTGTGAATGGGCTGGTCCGAAAGATTGCCCGCGATCCGTCTTTCCTAAGGTTGACCTACGCGCTGGCGCCCGGTGAAAACGCCGCTTTGGCCCGCGCCCGGCTCAGAATGCTGGAAAAGGACTTCCGCCGGGCATGGCGCGGGAGAGGGACCTACAAGCTGGAGATCGAACGGCGCCTCGTTCGATCCTCACGGTAAGGGATGAGTATGATGAGTTTTGGTATCCTTTCTCGTACGGCCGCAACTGCGCTGGCCCTTGTCGTCACCGCTCAGGCCGGATCGGCGCAAGAGGTCGTGGCCTCGGGCACAGGATTTACCATAACAATTGATGACGGAAGCGCCCCTGCGCAGGTTACGCCGGACATTACAGGGCAAAGCGTTGCTGTAAGTGGCACAGGGGGGACGTTTGCACCTGAGCCCGTGGACTGGGCGCTATCTGTATCGGACATTGCGATCAGCTTTGACGGTTTGGCAATCAAGCGCCGGCTTGACGCGATCCTGCTGACCGAGGGAGAAGTCGATCCAGGGCAAGTGGTGCGCGTTCAAAGCCAACTCAACTATCCGGCTTTTGTTCAACGCGCTGAATTCCGGATCGTCGATCTTGGAGCGCGTGGTGGCCCCCGCACATTGGAGGTGATTTCCGTCGCACCGAACGGCGTTGCCGCTGTGACGGTTCCCGAGGCGCTGGATGTCGTTCTGGTGCACCGGGTCTACGACGCGCGTGGCCGATATGACGAAACCGGACCGATCCCTTTGCGTGCGCAAAAACAGGCGGCAGTGGTTCTGGGGGACCGCGCGGTCGAAGAAGGCACGTCTATGTTAGTGCGCCAACGCATCCCCGTTCACGGCGGTGCCATAACCGTTCGAGGTCAGAACGTTCCACCGGGCGCTTCTGTTGCGACGCTGGGGGAAACGCTGCGCCCCGATCCGGACGGGGCATTTGTCATTCAGCGTATCCTGCCTCCGGGCGATCACCCGGTACAGGTTGAGGTCGATGGGGTCTCCCAGCATCTATATCTTGAACGCGACGTGACAGTTCCCGCCTCGGAATGGTTCTATACCGGTACCGTGGACCTGACATTTGGTCGTCGTATGGGCAGCCCCCAAACCGCCGCAGGTGAACCTTTGCCAAGGGATTATCAGATTGGCCGCATCGCCGGGTATGCAAAAGGCAAGGTAAAGGGCGGATGGGAACTCACGCTTGGTGCCGACACGGGTGAGCGTGACCTTGACGAACTATTTGACGATTTCGACAAGAAAGACCCGTATCACACCTTGCTCAGAATGAGCCGGCAAAGCGCTTACCCAACCTATGGCGACGATTCCACGATCGAAGACGGCACGCCAACGGATGGAAAAATCTACCTAAGGGCTGAACGGGACGGCAGCCATCTGATGTGGGGTAACTTCAAATCCACCATCAGAGGCTCGTACTACTTGCGGAATGAGCGTGAACTGTATGGGTTTCAAGGACTCTACCGCAGCCCCGCTCAGACAGAGGCCGGGGAATCCCGGGTGGCTCTAGAGTTCTATGCTGCAACACCTGACCGATTGCCGGGTCGTGAAGTTTTCCGCGGAACCGGAGGGTCGGTCTATTTCCTACAGAACTCCGACATTTCATTGGGATCAGAAACAGTTTCCGTCGAAATCCGGGACAAGGACACAGGTCGGATCGTTTCGTCATCCGTTCTGACTGAAGGTCGGGACTATTACATCAACTACACTCAGGGCTCTGTCGTGCTCTCCGCTCCTCTGACGGGATCAATCGGGGGAGGGGCCGTCATCACCGATCCCGGAGGTGAGTACGATGTCCAGTTGACTGTGCAATATGAATACACGCCTGTAACCGGGCAGGTGGATGGCACCAACTATGGCGGCCGGGCCGAGGTTTGGATCAACGACTTTATTAGGCTCGGGGCCACCGGGATGGTCGAGCGCACGGGCTTCGCGGATCACGACGCTCATGGCGTTGACCTGAGGCTGCGGTATTCGGAAAATACCTACCTAGACATCGAGAAAGCGTATACCTCTGGCCCGGGATTTGGCTCATCTTATTCGTCCAACGGCGGTTTGGTCGTGTCGAACAATCCGGCGGCCAATGGCACCGGCGAGGCCTTCATGGCGCGCGGGCGTGCGGAATTCTCTGAATTGGGACTGGGCATAGAGGGCAATATCGCTGCTTATTTCGAAAAGCGCACTGCCGGGTTCTCAACGCTGGATTACCAGATCACCGACAAGGAGGAACTGTGGGGCGTTTCTGCAGAGTTCCTACCGTCAGATCGGGTTGCACTGCGTTTTTACTACGACGACTATCATGTCACCACCGGAAAGACCGTTCGTGAAGGCGGTGCTGAACTGGACTTGATCCTGAACGGCACGACCACGTTGACCTTTGCAGCAGAGCATCTGGATCGACAGGATCCGGTTGCCGCCAGTAGCGAAACTGGCAAACGCACAGACGTTGCCGCTCGTGTCACGCTAGAGCCATCCGATGATCTGGCGTGGTACTTGTTTGCCCAAGGGACGGTCGATCGTTCGGGAGGGCTGGAAAAGAACGATCGTGTCGGGGCTGGCGTACGTTTTCGGTTTGCCGAGAATTGGACGTTCGAAGGCGAATTGTCCGGCGGTTCTCTGGGAACCGGGGCGGATCTCCTGTTCACGCGACAAGGTGAAGGACAGGACAATGTCTACTTCGGCTACCGTCTGCATCCCGGACGTGACTTCTCTGGGGTTACTCTGAGCGGCGAAGATCGCGGCACATTCGTCGCGGGTGGGCGTCGTAGGATCAATGATGAAGTTGTTTACTTTGGCGAAAACACATATGACATATTTGGCCGTCACAACGCGCTGACCAGCGCATATGGCGTCGAATACAGTGCCACTGCGGCTACGACGATATTCGGCGCGCTGGAAATCGGGCGCGTTCACGATGCGGGCAACGGAGACGACTACGACCGTAATGGGGTCTCTCTGGGTCTGCGGCACGATGACGGTGACGGACTGCAGGTCCGAGGCCGGCTTGAATATCGCATCGACAATGGGCAGCTTTCCGGATCTTCGCGCGATCTAGAATCCTTGCTGTTTACTGCCGGTGTAAACTACCAGATCGATGAAGAGCGCCGCCTGATCTTCGATCTGGATTATGCCGACATCGATGCGCGCAACGCCTCCCTTCAGAATGGTACCTATATCGAGGCAACCCTTGGCTATGCCTACCGTCCGATTCTGCATGACAGGCTGAATACCCTGTTCAAGTATCGTTACCTCTACGACAGCATTGGTCAGGAAATCGACGGAACCGACCTGCGTGGTCCGCGACAGGAAAGCCACGTCTTGTCGCTGGATGCCGAATATGACCTGACCCAACGTTGGTCTTTGGGTGGAAAAGTCGGCGGGCGTTGGTCCAAGAGCGCCCCGGACGATGCATCGCCTCTCTCGCGCAATGACGCCTGGTTGCTAGTTGGTAATGCGCGCTACCATTTCGTGCACAACTGGGATGTTCTCGTTGAGGCGCGGCACCTTGAGGCAAGGCAGGCCGGGATTTCAGAGACTTCTGCGCTTGCTGCCGTATATCGCCACGTCGGTAACAACTTCAAATTCGGCTTGGGTTACAACTTTGGCTCATTCTCCGACGAATTGACGGATTTGACCTACGACGACAAAGGTGTTTTCGTGAACTTGATCGCCAAGTTCTGATGGGCATACTGGTCTTCCCCCACTGAAGTGGTCCTCCGCTATGTTTAGGTAAACGGAGGAAATACATGGCCAACAGGCGCCCCAAGCCCGAAGAGATTGTCACGAAGTTACGGCAGGTTGAGGTTCTAACGGGGCAGGGTATGCCGCGTCTGGATGAGATCCGGCAGATCGGTGTGACTGAACAAACGTATTACCGTTGGAAGAAGAAGTACGGCGGGATTAGCACGGATTAATTGAAGAAGCTGAAGCGTCTGCAGAAAGAGAATGAGCGACTGCGCAAGGCTGTTTCTGACCTGACGCTGGACAAGCTGATCCTGGCGGAAGCTGCAAAGGGAAACTTCTGAGCCCCGCTCGCCGCCGCGCTTGCATTGATCGTGTTCGCGCTGAGTTGAAGGTCTCAGAGCGCCGGGCCTGTCGTGTTCTGAAACAGCACCGATCCACGCAACGCAAAGTGCCGGTTGGACGTCCTGACGAAGACCTGTTGGTGGCCGACATGATCGAGTTGGCCAGGCAATATGGCCGATACGGGTATCGTCGGATCGCGGCGTTGCTGAGAGACGCGGGTTGGCAAGTGAATGACAACCGCGCTCCTGGACCGGCTCACTCACCGCTGCCACATCCTGGAAACCGGCAACGACAGCTACCGCTTCAAAGCCAGTTCCGAAGCCGCCAAGAAAACAAGAAAGGAGACGCCGGCATTGACCACAACATGACCGCCGAGGAATAAACAAGGGTGGGTCAAATCTCGGTGAAAAAACCGGGTCACTTCTCAGCGGAAATCAACAGGCTCGGCTTCCGATGCGCCAATGGCCATGCCAAGCACCTCTCGCCTGCCGTCCATGTTGACGCCGACGGCGATCGTGACCGCGACACTGACGATGCGACCGCCCTGGCGCACCTTCAGGTAGGTCG